>CALWGV010000102.1 GCA_944380185.1 uncultured Lachnospiraceae bacterium | reverse complement strand
CCGTCACCACCATGGAAAAGATCGGCGTTGCATTCAGTTTCTTTGCCGCCCCGTAGGCTACGAATACCGGCATGAAATAGAAAGGCACGTTTGCCACCATGCTCAACAGGCTGTAGGTGGACATCTCTTCAAAGGCAGGCCATACAAGGGTGATCAGAAGGAGAAGGGTCTTTAAGATGCCGCCGCCTACCAGTCCCGGAATCATCGGCGTCACGGCCGCAGAGACAAAGCCGATCAGCTTCCCTCCAAGCTCCGCAATTTTCTTCTTTCCCTTGGCTTTTTCCTGGGGAGCGGACGGCTGCGATCCGGCCTGCGCCGCCTCCTGCCCTGCGGCAGAACCCTTTTCTGCCTCATACAGCTTTAAAACCTGCTCATACACGGTTTTCGGGAGGACAGGTGCCTGCGGGCCGGCAGCCGGATCCGCCAGAGCGGCCTGCTCATCTCCCATTACTGCAACAGCCGCCAGATCAACTATATCGTGGACGAGCTGATGAGCGCCAAAATTCCCTACATCCTGGTGACGGCCGCCGAGAAAGCCTGGCCGTATGAGAATTTCGCCTCGGCAGCCCTGCGCGTTACCAGCACGGAGAGCCGTTTCAAGATGGGTTCCTTTGTCTCCAGGACAGCCATGCTCTACCTTCTGGACTGTCTCTATGGGCAGATATTCCTTCCGACTCTTATGAGTAGGGGCGTATGGGCAGAGACGTTTAATCCAGGTCTTCCCCATTGGAAGCCAGGACCTTTTTATACCATTCAAAGGAATCCTTTTTCATGCGGGCAAGGGTTCCTTTTCCTTCGTTATCCCGATCCACATAGATAAAGCCGTAGCGTTTTTTCATCTCGCCGGTCCCGGCCGATACGATGTCGATGGGTCCCCAATAGGTATAGCCCATAATTTCCACGCCGTCCCGCACGGCCTCCTTTATCGCCCGGATATGCCGCCGCACGTAATCGATCCTGTAATCGTCGTGGATTTTTCCGCCCTCCGCGATCTCATCCACCTGGCCCAGGCCGTTCTCCACCACAAACAACGGGATCTGATACCGGTCGTACAGCTCGTTCAGCGTATAGCGAAGGCCCAGCGGATCGATCTGCCATCCCCAGGGAGTACTCTCCAGATAGGGGGTTGGCGTTCCCTGGTCGCCGCCCGTATCCCCGTAAAAAGGCTGGCTGTATTCATGGGCGGAAGTCCGGTAATAGCTAAAGCCCAGGTAATCGGAGGTATAGTCGCGGATCAGTTCTTCGTCTCCCGGCTCCATATGCACATCCACGCCTTCCTCCTCCCATACGCGCACGATATAGGACGGATATTTCCCCCGGATCATCACGTCTCCGTAGAAGAGGGAGCGCCGCCGGAGTTCCATCGTCTCAAGACGTCGCGGGGATCGCAGCTGTGGGGATAGGTATTGCTCAGGGAAAGCATGCAGCCGATTTTCGCATCCGGGCAGATTTCATGGCAGAGCTTTACCGACAGGCTGTGGGCCACAAACATGTGATAGCTTGCCTGGTAGATGACCTGCTGCCGGTTTTCCCTTTCCTCAAAGAAGATGCCTCCGGCTCCGCCGCATATTGTTCAATTCGTTGAAGGTCAGCCAATATTTCACCTTCCCTTTGTACCGCTTAAATACGGTCTCGCAGCACCGAAGGAAGAAATCGATCAGTTTCCGGTTTCTCTAGCTTCCATATTTCTCCACCAGATGGACGGGCGTCTCATAATGGCTGAGGGTCACGACCGGCTCCATGCTCCGTTTGCGCATCTCGTCAAACAGATCGTCGTAAAAGCGAAGCCCAGCCTCGTTGGGTTCTTCGTCGTCGCCGTTGGGATAGATCCGGGACCAGTTGATCGATGTGCGGAAGGCTTTGAAATGCATTTCCTCCATCAAAGCCAGATCCTCTTTATACCGATGGTAAAAATCAATCGCCTCATGGGTGGGATAATACTTATTCGGATCCAGGACCGCATCGTATTCATGCTTGCTCCCGTGCGCAAATCCGCAGGAGGTATCCAGGCCCTATCCATCTTCCAGATATGCTCCTTCCGCCTGATTGGCGGCGATCGCTCCGCCCCATAAAAAGTTTTCCGGGAATGTCTTTTGAGACTCTTTCATCTTGCTACCTTCCTTCCTGATTTGTTATGATGCCATTGTAGCGGCTTCGCCGTCCGGCATCAACCCTGCGGGCTTCAGATGAAACTTTTCTCCAGACTTTCTTATCTTTTCGGTCAGATACTGCAAAATAAATTGCAGCCTTTCCGGAACTGCCGGATATTGGGCGAAAGGATATTAGGCAAAAGGGCAGAAAATGGGACTGTCGGTCCGGCAGCCCCATTTCCCAATGGTAATGATATGAGGGAAGAATCTTTATGAGACAAAGAAGAGGTCCCCGCAAAAGCGGAGACCTCTTTGTCTGCACACTTAAATTATATGGGTTTTGAGAAATTTGTCAACTGATTTTTTGACAAAATCCTATTTGCGATGAGAGTATATTTTTTGTGGGTAAAGAAAAGAGGGGCAAAGCAAAATTATCAGTATCTATGCAGATATTAAATAAAATAAATCAAAAAATAAACTGGAATAAAAACATAAAGTATGATATTATAGACATAACAGTTGAGTTCGAACGAAAATTGTGAAAAAACTCGTATTATTGTATGTGAAATAGGAGAGAGTACAAATGAAAAGATTTTTAAGGGGATATGTTTTGGCTTCTGCGGCACTTTTGATAATGTCAGGATGTTCCGCAACGACACCCAGTGAAGGGACAGATGTGGTACAGGAGTCGACTCAGACAACAGAGGAAGCGGTGACAGTATCTGCGTCTGCGGCAACAGAAGAGGTACAAAGGTTGGAAGCAGGTGTCTCAGTTGAGGCTGATGAAACGTCACCTTCTGGCTATACGGTATCCTTTGTCTATTATGCGGACGAACAGGAGAATTTGGAATCTGTCAGTGTGACGGGACCATTTCAATATGTTAGTCCGGATTTAGATGTAACAAGCGAGGAAAATTATTTTACACCGGACGAATATCAGGCGGGTATGTATCCTACAGGGCTGGTGCCGGGGGTGTCAAGCTCAGGATATACAGAAGAAATGATATATGATGAGGAAACAGGAGCATATACGGCGTCTTTCCCTATTACGAGCGGACCTTTCTGGTACAGCTATGTTTTGACTTATCAGGATGGGACAACGGAGAATATAGCAGATCCGGTTAATCCGGCTCTTACTTTGGAGAATGCCAACAGTAATGTGGGAACAAATAATGATGTAAAAAGTCCGGTGTATGGACGATATGATGAGGAAAAACAGACTGGTTCTCCTGATTTGGATTTTGTGTTGCCGTCGGATAATTATGGCAGCCTGACTTATGTAGAATATACAGGAAACCTGTCGGACGACCAGGATCTGGGTATCTATCTCCCTTCTGGATATGATGCAGATCGAGAAGAACCGTACAATGTAATTTATGCGTCTCATGGTGGCGGAGGAAATGAAACAGTATGGTTTGCTATGGGGCACGCAGACAACATCGTGGCCAACTTGGGCAGAGATGTCATCGTTGTTACAATGGATAACACAAGTTATGATTGGGATTTTGAGAAAATAGAGGACAATGTACTAAATTATATTATTCCATATATGGAAAAGAATTACAATGTATCAACTGAACCTGAAGGCCGGGCTTTCTGTGGATTATCCATGGGAAGCATGACAACGTTCCATATGTATTTTGATCATCCTGAGGAGTTTGCTTACTTTGGAGCGTTTTCTGGAAGTGATATGTCTGCAGTAAAGGATACGGAGGGATTGGAGAACTCAGTATTCTATATTACAGTCGGCACCTGTGATATAGCGTCATCCAATATTCAACAGAATACAGATGGCGAGGAGAAGAAATACGAGGATTTTATTGCTTATCTTGAGGAAAATCCGATGGATAATGTTGTCGACGGTGGTTACCTGCCAGGAGGACATGACTGGTTCACATGGTCCCAGGCTTTTGTCGCTTTTGTGGAAGAAACAGGTTTTTAATAGCAAATTGACAGATAAACAAAATATGAAAGAATAACAGAAAGCTGCCAATCGACCGCAGTAATGTGGTTGGAGGCAGCTTTTTGTTTTTGATTATTAAAATGTTACTGCTATCTATTTGCGCGTAGGAATACGCATTCCCTGATTGAAAAAGCCTGTGCCAGATGTTAAAATTTTTTTATCGAAATCTGTAAAAGGAGAAAACAGAAATGCAGAGGCAGCAAAAAATTATTTTTCTCGATGTGGACGGGACACTGGTAAATTACAGAGGACAGGTGCCGGAGTCGGCGGCCAGAGCGGTACGCCTGGCGAGAGATGCAGGGCATCGGATTTATATCTGTACCGGACGGAGCCGGGCGGAGGTATATCCTGAACTGTGGGAGATCGGCTTTGACGGGATGATCGGCGGAAACGGCAGTTATCTGGAGGACCAGGGACAGGTGGTGGACTGGCAGCACCTCTCTCTGGAGCAGTGCCGGCACATCGTAGACTGGCTCAGCGAGCGCGGACTGGAATTTTACCTGGAGAGCAATGCCGGTCTCTTTGCCAGCCGTGACTTTGCCCGGCGGGCGCTGCCGGCCATCCGGGAGTACAGCCGGAGAAAGGGAGAGGCGGATGCCGAAAACAGAACGGTGGAGGCTGCGTTTCCGGATATGATTTATGGGGGCGAGCTGTACCGGGATGATGTGAATAAGATCAGCTATGTACTGGATGATTACCAGGACTTTCTTGACGCCAGAGAGAAGTTTGCGGACATGGCAAACGGCACCTGGGGAGGAGCAGGGGAGACTGCTCTTTTTGGCGATGTGGGTCTGGCCGGCATCACCAAGGGGACCGCAGTGCAAAAGCTGCTTCGCCATCTGGGGCTGGACAGAGAAGACGCCATTGCCTTTGGGGATGCAAAGGTGGATATTTCCATGTTTGAGGCCTGTGCAGTAGGGGTGGCCATGAGAAATGGCGGGTATGAGGTGAGAGCGGCGGCCGACTTTGTCACCGGCGATGTGGATGAAGACGGCTTGTACCAGGCATTTGTCAAGCTGAGACTCTTTTGACCCTGGCATCAGCACATAAAGTATGATATTATAGTCAATAGTAGAGTATGCACAGTATATACAGGAGGAAGAAATGAATCAGGAATGGTCTTTGGATGTTCTCTATAAGGGATACGACGATCCGGATTTTATCAGGGACATGGAGCGGCTGCCCGATAAGATCGAGGAGTACAGAAAAGTAGTGGCGTCTCTGGGCGCAGGAGATGAAAAAGGACAGCTGACCGCTCTTTTGCGGGCGGAGGAAGAGCTGGATGAGTTTATCCGCCGTCTGGATCTTTTTCTGAGTCTGAAGCAGTCTGTGGACAGTACCGATGAGCAGGCGGCCGATGGAGTGTCCAGGATTATGGATGCTATGGGCACGGTAAAAAAGGATGAGGCGGCGGCCAAGCGTTTTGTCGCTTCCATCGCAGATCTGCCCGCAGTTATCGATTCCGACGAATTTTTGAGCGATTATCGGTATCGGCTGATGCAGATGAAGGAGGAGGCAGATCACCTGCTGACCGGCGAGGCAGAGGATGTTCTCGCTCGTATGGACGTATCCGCCGGACAGGCATGGGGCAATCTCCAGAGCTATCTGACCAGCACGGTGGAGGTGGATTGGCAGGGAAAGAAGACTACTCTTTCGCATATCCGCAATCTGGCCTATGATGCAGACGCCGGGGTACGCAGAGCTGCCTATGAGGCGGAGCTGGCGGCCTATCCTAAGGTGGCCGCTTCTGTGGCCTTTGCGCTCAACAATATCAAGAGCCAGGCCAACACAGTGGCGCAGCTGCGGGGCTATAGCTCCGTCCTCGATATGACCCTGTGGCAGTCCAGGATGAGCCGTAAGACTCTGAATGCCCTGATGGATTCGGTGCAGCGCTTCCTGCCGCGCTTCCGTCAGTATCTGAGGGCCAAGGGGGAGGCCCTGGGCCACGAGAACGGACTGCCCTGGTATGATCTCTTTGCTCCGCTGGGAGAGGGTGAGCAGAATTTTACTCTGGAGGAGGCCAGAGAGTACCTGGTGTCCCATTTCCGTCCCTTTGCGCCGGATATGGCCGAGATGATGGAGGAGGCCTTTGATCATGCCTGGATTGACTTTTATCCTCGTCCCGGCAAGGAGGGAGGAGCCTTCTGCGCCGGTTATCCTGCCAAGAGACAGAGCTTTGTCCTGACGAATTTCGGCGGCAAGCTGGGAGATGTGGTGACCCTGGCCCATGAGCTGGGACATGCCTATCACAATCGCTGCCTGGAGGGAAACCGTCCTCTCAACACGGACTATCCGATGCCGGTGGCGGAGACGGCTTCCACCTTCAACGAGACGGTGATCATGAGCGCGGCCATTGCAGACGCCGGGGAGAAAGAAAAGCTTGCGCTTCTGGACAGCCGGCTGTCGGATCTGACCCAGAGCATCTGCGATATCTACTCGCGGTACCTCTTTGAGTCGGAGGTGGTGGAGCGCAGGAAGAATTCCTTCCTGTTCCCGGCCAGACTGAATGAGATCATGTTGGACGCCCAGAAAAAGTCCTATGGGGACGGACTGGATCCGGAGTTTCTCCATCCCTATATGTGGGTGTGCAAGAGCCATTACTATTCGGCGTCGCTGAATTTCTATAATTTCCCCTATGCCTTCGGCGCACTCTTTGCTCTGGGGCTGTATGCCCGGTACAAGGAGGAGGGAGAGTCCTTTGTGCCTAAATACCGGGCCCTTCTGCGGGCCACGGCGACGGCCGGCGTGGAGGATGTGGCAAAGACGGCCGGTATCGATCTGACGCAGACGGAATTTTGGGACAAAAGCCTTGCCATGATCGGTGAGGATATCGATACCTTTATTTCGCTGGTGCGGCAGAAAGGCTGAGCCTATGGGAAAAGATGCGCAGATACAGATAAGAGCTCATGGAAAGATTAACCTGGGAATTGATGTTATTGGAAAACGGGAGGACGGTTACCACGAAGTAAAGATGATTATGCAGACGGTGCGCCTTCATGATCGGGTGACGCTGAAAAGGGAGGAGGTGCCAGGCATACGTATCACCAGCAATCTCTCTTTCCTGCCCTGCGATCAGACCAATCTGGCCTACAAGGCTGCGGAGCTTTTGTTCCGGGAATTTTCACTGGAGGGCGGTCTGTCGGTCCATCTGGACAAGAGGATTCCGGTGGCCGCCGGCATGGCGGGAGGCAGCGCAGACTGTGCGGCAGTCCTGCAGGGAGTCAATCGCCTGTACCGTCTGGGGCTGAATCTGGAGCAGCTCCAGGAAAGAGGACTGCGTCTGGGAGCGGATGTACCCTACTGCCTGATGGGGGGAACTGCTCTGGCAGAGGGGATCGGGGAACGGCTCACGGCTCTCCCTCCGGCTCCGGGCAGGCTTTTGCTGATCGCCAAGCCGCCGGTGAGTCTGTCCTCCCGCTATATCTACACCCATCTGACACTGGATGAGAAGACGGTCCATCCGGATATTGACGGCATGGTGGAGGCTATCCGCCGTGGAGATGCGGAGGGCGTGATATGCCGTCTGGGCAATGTGCTGGAGGATGCCGCCCTGGGCAAATGTCCCCAGATCGGACAGATCAAGAGGACAATGCTGGAAAACGGAGCAAGAGGGGCGCTGATGAGCGGCAGCGGTCCCACGGTGTTTGGCTTCTTTGACGATATTCGTCAGGCAAGGCGGGCGGCCAAGGCCTGCCGCAGCCAGAAGCTGGCCAGGCAGATTTATATTACGGAGATGTATCCGCCCAGAAAAGCTCTGCCGGAAAAAGGGGAGCCTGGACAGGCTACATAGGAGCAGGCCGGATAGAAGGTCGGGGGGAGCCGGCACAGGCTAGGGTGTCCGCCAGGAAAGGAAAAGGTATAGTTGAAAGAACTGAGATTAGTAGACGATGCGAGCATGTCTCTGCGGGAGGCGGTGTATCAGACTCTGCGCAGAGCGATTTTGACGGATGTATTTAAGCCCGGAGAACGGCTTATGGAGATGAAGCTGGCCGCGCAGCTGGGGGTGAGCCGCACGCCGGTGAGAGAGGCAATTCATCTGCTGGAGAAGGAATCTCTGGTGCGGCAGGTACCCAGACGGGGCGTGGTGGTGGCTCAGATTACGCCCAAAGAGCTCAGAGATGTGCTGGAGGTGCGCAGCATGCTGGAGGAGCTGGCTGTGCAGCTGGCATGCCGTCGGGCCACCGGTGAGGACTTCGACCGGCTGAAGAAGGCGGAGGAGGACTTTTCAGCGGCGGTGCACGGCAACGCGCCGGTGACAGAACTGGCGGAGAAGGATGTGGCCTTCCACGACGTGATCTATCAGATGACAGAGAACGAAAAGCTGGTACAGCTGGTGGCCAATCTGTGGGAGCAGATTTACCGGTATCGGATCGAATATCTGAAAGATGTGAAGGTGAGGGAGGGATTGGTGGAGGAGCACCGACGGCTGCTCCATGCGCTCTGTGAGCGAAATGCGGATGAAGCCGTGCGCCTGGCCCGCCTGCACATCGCCAACCAGGAGCTGACCATAGCCAGGCAGCTGGAGGAGGAGAAAAAGTGACATTCAGAGAGAGATATCTGAGCGGAGAGATTGAGTTTGAGGAGATCGACGCCTATGTGAGCCGCTGGGGATTCGATGATACGACCTGTACGCTGCGGGAATATCTGGGTCTCACTGTGGAGGAGGAGACCGCCTGGGTCGAGGACAGCGATGAAGCGCTGAGAGAACTGCTGGACAGGGAAAAGGCAGCGCAAAAATAAGAGAAAGAACAAGGGAGACAGGAGACGGGTCTGGCCGGCAGTGCCGGCGGCCTCATCCTGTCTCCTTTACTGCAGGGGAAAGATATCTTGCAGCCATTCCAGGAGTTTGAAGCGCAGCTGAGGACGGGGGTTTTCCAGGCGCTCATAGTCTTTTTCGTCCAGGGTATCCCGCAGCTTTTCCTGAGACTGCTCGGGTATGGAGGCAGTCCCCTCATCGGTAAAGCACAAAAGAGGATAGAGGATGCACCACCAGTTTTGGCCCTCCGCCGCTCCGATCTTTACCTGCAGGGCCCGGTAAAATCCGGCGGGAAAGGTCAGCTCGCCGTAAGTTTTGTCGGGAAAGGAGCACCATGTCACGCAGGCAGTCACAGGATAGTTCTGGCCGGCCCGGCGGATTGCATCGGCGGCCACTTCGGCCAGTTCGCCGCAGTGCTCTTCGGCAAAGGCTGCGGCTTCGTCGGCGCTGTCAAAGGACTCGCCGTTATCGGCCATGTAGGCGATGAGTGCATCGCGCACTTCGAGCTTCAGAGCTTGATCTGCCGGGCTGTCGCTGTTGGCGATGACATGAAAGCGGAGGACCTGATCCGCCACGCGGCTTACGTAGCTGGCCTCAATCATGCCGGCTACCAGAATCCATATGAGGGCGGCCAGACAGAGGGAAGCGGTCAGAATGCCGGCGATGATGCCGAGCCGCAATATTTTGGGATTTGTATGGGAAAAAGAAAAATTATTCATGATACCATCCTCTTTGTCATAAACTTTTATGAAGAGCATTGCCAAATTAGGGCGGGTTATTCAGCTCTACTTGAAAACAGGCAAAAAAGGAAGTAAAATAAAGGAGCTCAGATGGAGAAAACCAGATTATTGATCTTGTTTGGCGGCCAGTCGGCGGAACACGAGGTATCCTGCCGTTCTGCCGTCACGGTGATCCGGGCGGTGGACCCGGAGAAATATGAGCTTTTGCTGGTGGGCATCACAGAGGAAGGGCACTGGGTGAAGACAGAGAGTGCAGAGCAGATCGAGACGGGCAGCTGGCAGAAGGGGAAGATATCCGCGGTCCTTTCACCGGATGCCACCAGTCCGGGCGTCTGGCTGATGGACGGAAAAAAAACGGACTTTCAGCCGGTGGACGCAGCCTTTCCGGTGCTGCACGGCTGGCTGGGGGAGGATGGAAGCATTCAGGGAATTTTTGAGCTGGCGCGCATCCCTTACGTGGGCTGTGGGATTCTGTCTTCCGCCATTGCCATGGACAAGGTATATACCAAGAAAATTGTGGAGGGATTGGGAATCCGGCAGGCAGCCTATGTGGTGCTGCACAGGAGCCAGTTGACTGATATGGCGCAGGCGGCTGAAAAGGTGGAGGAAAAATTGTCCTATCCGGTTTTTGTAAAGCCCTCCTGCTCCGGTTCTTCCCGTGGAGTAAGCCAGGCCAGGGACCGCGAGGAACTTCAGGAGAGCCTGAAATTGGCGGCCCGCTATGACCGCAAAATTTTGGTGGAGGAGACCATCACGGGGCGGGAGCTGGAGTGCGCCGTGCTGGGCGGAGAGGATGCCAGAGCATCGGGCGTGGGGGAGGTTTTATCGGCGGCAGCTTTCTATGATTATGATGCCAAGTACAATAATCCCGCCTCGCGGACGGTGGCAGATCCGCAGCTGCCGGGGGATGCGGCCGCCAGCATACGGCGGGATGCGGTGGATATATTTCGTGCCGTGGACGGCTGGGGGATGGCCAGAGTGGACTTCTTTTTGGAGGAGGGCACCGGCGAAGTGATTTTTAATGAGATGAACACCATACCGGGTTTTACGTCCATCAGCATGTATCCGTTTTTGTGGGAGTCCAGAGGACTTTCCGTGGAAAATCTGGTGGAGAAGCTGATTCGTCTCGCTTTTGCCAGGGAAAAGATTTGATTAGCGATAAATATTTGCCAGGAGCGAAAAAATGGAGAGAGATTTTACGACAGACAAAAATGCCCCCATCGGGGTTTTTGATTCGGGAGTGGGGGGACTCACTGTGGTCAGGGAGATTATGCGCCAGATCCCGGGGGAGGACATTGTCTATTTCGGCGACACGGCGCGGGTGCCCTATGGCAGCAAGTCTAAAGCCACAGTGATTCGCTATTCCCGTCAGATTGTCAATTTCCTGCGGACCAAGCAGGTCAAGGCCATTGTGATTGCCTGCAACACAGCCAGTGCTCAGGCATTGGACGTCATCGAGGCAGAGCAGGACATTCCCGTGCTGGGCGTCATTGGAGCCGGCGCAAGAATGGCGGCTCAGGTGACTAAAAACAACCGGATCGGCGTCATTGCCACCCGGGGAACCATTGATTCCGGTGTCTATGAACAGCTGCTTCACGAGCTGAATCCCCGCTTTCAGGTGTTCGGCAAGGCCTGTCCACTGTTTGTCCCTCTGGTGGAAGAAGGGCTGACCCATGATTTTATCACCGAGGAGATTGCCCGGCGCTATGTGAAAGATCTGCAGTACAAAGACATTGACACGCTGATTCTGGGATGCACCCATTATCCGCTGCTGCGGACCCTGCTTCGCAAGGTCATGGGGCCTGGCGTCACCCTGGTCAATCCTGCTTATGAGACTGCCATAGAGCTCAGACAGCTGCTGACGGACAGAGGGCTGGCGCGGGATGAACACCCGGATGGACAAGCAGATTACCGCTTTTACGTCAGTGATCTGGCGGATCAGTTCCAGGAGTTTGCCGCCTCGATTCTGCCTTATGACATTCATCAGACGGAGCAGATCGACATTGAAGCGTACGGCGCGCTGAGGGAAGAGGCAGGGGAGGGGAGCCATGACCCGGAAGGTAAATATTGAGGTAGCCGGCGTTCAGACCTGGTACGGTACGGATGAAGCGGGAGAGAGAGTCCGGGAGCAGGAGGAGACGATAACGGTGGCCGTGGGAACCTGGTCTGTGCGGGATGGAAGGGACTTTCTGCTGTATGACGAGGAGACGGCGGATGGTCCGATTCGAACCCTGATCAAGCTTTCGCCCGGCCGGCTGGAGGTGGAAAGGAGCGGCGCCGTTCGCTCGCGTCTGGAGCTTACGCCGGGCAAAACCGGGGAGACCTGGTACGAGACGCCGGCGGGGAGACTAGGGCTGAAAATCCGCACGTCGATCCTGAATGTCGCGCGGGATGACGACTGTCTGCGGACAGTCTGCGCGGAATATGAGCTTGTGTGGGGCGATGAGATGAGCGTTTTTTGCCGGCTGGAGGTGCGTGTAAGTGAGGTGATGCCGGAGCCGAAAGGCGGTAGCTCGGGGTGAGTCTGCCTGCAGGAAGAGCTTTGATCTTGGCATCCGCCGGTACGGATATAAAATAAGAGCCATCAGCAGATAAACCTTCCTGTGGGGGAATGAGAAATCTGCTGATGGCTCTGTCTTTATGGCTGGATCTGAGAAAACAGATTCTGTTTTTGTATACCGTTTACGCGGTGGCCAGGCTGTATTCAATGGAAGTGATCTCATCATTTTCGATGATGAAGGACAGCTTCACATTGCCCTTTACATAGGTGTAAGCGTTGCCGCTCTGCGTATAGTCCTCGCCGTAGGCAGCAGTCATGTCTGCCGTGGTCATATAGAGGGAAACACCCTCCGGTGTGGAGGTCAGGTCATCCCGCAGAGCGATGGTGGAAATCTCATTGACGCCGTCTGCATTGGGAACGGTGACGATCTCCACGCTGCCGTAGGTGTAGGTGTAGTCCGTGCCCTGTCCGGCGCAGCTGGGGGCGCTGAATACATTGTCGGTTTCTCCGATCGCGCTGATCATATCATCCTGAGCCATGCCGGGCGTCAGCTTCTGTCCCTCCAATTCAAAATAAAAACCTTCATCTGCGGTGGAGGCAGCTGCCGTTGTCTCGCTGCTGCCGGCTCCCGTCGTAGAGGTATTGGAATCTCCGCCGCAGCCTGCAGCGATAAGTGCAGACAGACACAGCGTCAAAGCAAATGCACAGGCAGTCAGTTTTTTTCTCATTACCATGAATCTCCTTCCTCTTGAAAAAAGCAATTATTCAAAAAATTTTTCATCGTCTAGTTTATCGCATTTTGAAAGAAGAAGCAAGCCCCTTTTGCGCGGAGGAGAGGAACCCGAAAAAGGGAGGAAAATTCCGCATCTCCGTCTGCCCGATGCGCAAACTATTCTCCGGCAGCGATTTCCGCCTCCTGGCGGGCCTTGTCCTCCTCATACCAGACGGTCTTCTCCTGCCACGCGGCCTCCAGGGCCTCCTCGCCCCGTCGGCTCTCCAATCCGCAATGGTCCTGCAGGATGGCGCCGAAATAGCGGGAGAGCTTTTCTGCTCCCGACAGATTCAGATGGAGACCGCCGTCATAGGTGTCCGTCTGAAAATCCAGACCTGCTTCATCGGCCTGAGCCAGAAGATTCACGTAGAGGAGATCGTGCTCCTCGGCGTATTCGGTGATCTGGGCATCCCATTCGTCATACCAGTAGGGATAGAGGCTGGGGGCCTTGACGAGCACCAGCTGGATACCCTTTTCCTCGCAAAGCGTGCGGATTTTATCCAGATATTCCATCTGGGCAGCATCGATGGTATAGTCGCCTAAGGGCCTTCCCTCAGGCACATTCTCAGCGGGAAGGGAGTCCACCCGCATATAGTAGCCGTTGTGGGACACCAGATCCCGGTGGAACAGATAGGTAAAATCGTCTGCAGTCAGTTCTGTGATTCGGGAGTGATAGCGCAGCAGCGGAAAGACGTAATCCAAAAAGGATTCTTCTTCCGTCATGGAATCCCGGATGGCGTTTACCTTGGAAAGAGACCAGCGCATCCCGTCCAGAGTCATCCGATTGTAGGATTCTCTGGGGGCTTCATTATAGGGGACAGCCAGGACGCTGAAGACCACCACATCGGGGGTCTCATAGCGCAGAGTATCCTCCAGAATATAGTAGGACTGGCTTACCAGCTGCTGGGCGCTGCCTCGGATATAGCTGTTGATCCCGTATTCCTCCCACAGCACCAACGGAGAAAAATTCTCATATACCTCGCAGTCGCCGAGGAAAATCACGTCATGGTCCTTTTCTTCATTATAGTATTCCGCGATAAAATTACCTTCTACCACATCGTCCATATATTTGGGCATTACCAGCCGCTGCAGCAGATACAGGGTGCCGATGACAAATACAGTGACGACGACGACAGATAAGATTTTTTTTGCTTTCATGGCCTGCCTCCTCAGAACTGATTGTAGATGAACTGGGTGGCGTCATAGCCGATGCCGTAGGCGCCGAACAGAATCACGATGAGGAACAGGCCGTACCAGGCGATGACGCGCACCGGCAGAGCGCGGGCGGCAATCAGACTGCGCACCGAGCGGCCTTTCTCCTGGAACCAGCTGACCACAAAGACCAGAATCAGGGATACCAGTAGAATCCAGTAGTCTGCCGCGGTCAGACCGATGGCCAGCAGACTTCCGTCCCAGAACACCGACAGACGGAAGGAGGAGAACATGCCGATGAAGGAGCGGATCACGGTGGAAACGCTGTCATAGTAATCGAACATGCACAAAAGGCTCACAAACAGAAAGGTGCGCACAATACGGAACGCGTTCCACAGCGCGTTTTTCTCCAGCCGGGGAAAGCGCTCGTAGAAGCGGCGGTAGGCAGGTTCCAGCTCCTGGGACAGCAGAAGGAAAAATCCGTTCAGCAGTCCCCAGACGACAAAGTTCCAGCTGGCGCCGTGCCAGATGCCGGTGGACAGCCACACGACCATGGTAGCTGTGTAGACCGTGAAGCGGCGGCTTAAGCCCTCGTGACCGGCGGCCTTCATCTTCTTGGCCCGCGCCAGCATGGCAGGACTGGTGGAAATCGGGTAGAACAGATAGTCCTTAAACCAGTTGCACAGAGAGATATGCCAGCGATGCCAGTAGTCCTTCAGGCTCTTGGAAAAATAGGGCCGCTTGAAATTTTCCGGCAGAGTGATGCCCAGAGCCTGGGACAGGCCGATAACGATATCGATGCCGCCGGAAAAATCCATGTACAGATCGATGGCATAAAAAATCATTCCCACCAAGACAAACGTCCCGCTGTAGGTAGCCGGATCACCGGATATGGTGGTCAGACCGGTGATAATCCGGTCGGCGATAACCATCTTTTTAAAATAGCCGTAGAGCATCCGCTGCAGGCCGGAGGCTACCTGCCTGCCGTCGAAGGCATGGCCGGTATAGAGGTCCTTGGACAGGGAGCCAAAACGGCTGATGGGGCCCTGGATCAGCTGGGGGAAGTAGGAGACGAACAGGGCAAACTTGAAAAAGTTCCTCTCCGGTTCGTACTCTCCCCGATACAGATCGATCAGATATCCCATGGTCTGGAAGGTGTAGAAGGAGATTCCCAAGGGCAGGGCCAGATGGAAAAACAGGTCGTCTCCGGAAGCGCCAAAAAGGCTTCCCACGTTGGAGACGATAAAATTTCCGTACTTAATAATGCCCAGAATGCCGAAATTGAACAGCAGGGCAGCCACCAGCCAGGCTTTCTGCTTTTTCTTTACGGAGGCCTTGTAGGCTTTCTTCTCTTCCCGGGAAAATTCGTCTTTCTTAAGCTTGAGCCTTGCATCCTGGCGGCGCTTCAGATCCCATATTTTCATGGATACAATATAGGAGAAAACGGTGGTGGCCAGGATATAGCCCAGATATCTGACGCCGGAAAAGCAGTAGAAAACATAGCTGGCAATCAGCAGCAAGATCCACTGGAACCGGCGCGGAATCAAATAGTAGAGAATGAACAGAACCCCGGCAAAAAGCAGAAAGCTGTATGAGGTTATGGACATGCTTATTCCTCATCCTCCAGGCGCTCGATCAGGGCCCACAGAGCCTGAGCCGAGTTGAAATTCTCCGGGATAATGTCCTTGGCTGAAATATTCACGTCAAATTCATTGTTGATCTCGGCGATCAGAGAGACGATATCGAAGGAGTCCAGGATCTCGTCGTCAATCAGCGTATCGCAGGTCTCGAAGTCCACATCGGGGTGCAGGTCGTTTAAAATCTCCAATAAGGTATCCATAGTCATCTTTTCCTTTCCTTTAAATAGTTCTCTTTAAGAAGCACCCGGTTGATTTTACCGGTGGCCGTCAGGGGCATGGTCTCCAGCTGACGGATGGTGTTGGGAAGCATATAGCGCTGAAGCTTTTCTTTCAGGGACTGCATCAGCTCTTTCTCGCTGATATCGCCCACATAGAAGAGGACGATTTTGCCCCTTTCCGTGTCATAGATGCAGCCGGAGCTTTTGATTTCATCCAGCATATTCACATTGGCCTCGATTTCGCCCAGCTCGATGCGATGGCCCATGTGCTTAATCTGAAAGTCCTTGCGGGATACGAAGACCAGGTCTCCGCCCTCGTTAAATCGGCCGATGTCGCCGGTCCGGTAGATGAGCTCAGGCCAGGATTTATTCAGCGGATTCTGCACGAAGGAAGCGGCCGTGCGCTCGGGATCGTTGATGTAGCCCAGGGAAACTGTCGTCCCGCGGATGCAGATTTCTCCCTGCTCGCCGGGGGCTGCCAGGGTATTGTCGTCCTTTAAGAGCAGGATCTCCGTGTTTTTGAAGGGACGGCCGATGGGGATGGCCTCGTCCAGTCCGAACTCTCTGTCCACGTGGTAATAGCAGCAGACGCCTGTCCCTTCGGTGGGTCCGTAGAGATTGGTGAAGCGGGCCTGGGGCAGTGCTCTCTTCCAGATGTTGAACTGCTTCACCGGGAAGACTTCGCCCACGAAAGCGATAGTGCGGAGGTATTTCGGCGGCAGCTCGGTGAGAGCGCCGAAGGCCGACAGCATAGTCAGAGCGGAAACCACCCAGCACAGGGTATTGACCTGATGTTCATTTAAAAACTCCAGGACCTGCAGGGGAAATTTGAACATGCTCTTGGGCACAATATAGGCTGTCGCGCCGAATTTCAGCGTGGGATAGATATCTTTCAGGCTGGCGTCAAAATACAGAGGGGTCTGGTTGGCGAAAACCGTGTCCTCGCTGAAACCCAGAACCTCCGACAACTGTTCGATATAGTTGATCAGAGAGCGATGGCAGGCAGCCACTCCCTTGGGGATGCCGGTGGAGCCGGAGGTGAAAAACACGTAGACCGGATCCGTGTCAATGCTGCGGCAGCGTATATCGGCCAGGGCAGCGGCATCTGCCGCGGTCTTTGTCAGATCGTCGCAGAGCCACAGCTCGCCGTCAAAATCAAAGGTGCGGGCTGTCTCCACCGTGGTCTCATCGCAGATGATGGCCCGGGGGCGGAGATTCTGCAGGATCAGATCGATGCGGGCCCTGGGCATTTCCTCGTCGATGGGAACATAGTAGCATCCGCCCTGCAGAACGCCTATAAAAGCGACGATGGCATGCGGGTGGCGGTTCATAAAGACTACCACCGGTTCCCGGAACATCCCGCGGGCGGCGAGAAAGGAGCCGATGGAGCGGCTCTTCTCATCGAGCTGCCGGAAGGTGACGCCGTCGGAAGGACTGACGCCGCCGAAAGCCAGCTTATCCGGCACACGTTTTACGGTTTGATCCAGATAATCCAGAATATGATTTTGCATGATTACCTCTTTTCAATGATTCAGGATAGGGGCGAAGGTCCGGTTTGGCTCTCCGGATGCTGCCCTGCTACTTGTATAGCATGATTTTCACCGATATACAACCCCCAATCGCTTGGATTGGGGGAGTATTTGGCGTCTCCGTTTATTCCACCTCGGGATAGAGGCTCTTATCGTATACATGGGTGCCATTGTGGGTGGAGGAATAGGCCTCCAGCTCTTCGTCCGTCAGATAGAAGAAGGTGGAGCCGTCCTTTCTGGGCGTGCAGTCAAAATGGTACCAGCCCTCACCGATATTGACCAGATTCCAGAAATGGGTCGGGATGTCGGTGGAGCCCTCCGGCACAACCTTGACCACATCGATATTCTCGATGCCGGCGCGGGTCAGCAAAAACTTAGCCTCGGCAGCGTAGGTGAAGCAGTCGCCGGTGTGCTCGGTGAATCCCTGGTAGGCGGCCAAAGTGTAGTCCTCCTCCTGGGAGTGGCTGGTGTAGCTGGTATTCTGGCGGACCCAGTTGTAGATGGCCCGAAGCTTCTCCATGCCGGTCATATCGTCGGTGATGATCTCGGACAGGATCTCGTCTGCCATGGCGTTGACCTCATCGATGTCGGCAACCTGGGCGTCCGCTTCCAGCACATGGACTGTGCCGGTGGCGGTGGCGGAATTGCCGGAGGAATCCGTGACGGTGGCGGTGTAGGAATAGTCGCCTACCGTGTTCAGATCGACGCCGGAGTTGTCAGCCTCTACAGTCAGCTGATCCTCCGCGTCCAGATTGTCGTAGGCGCGGATGGCTTTTTTGTAGGAGACTGTGCCCCCCACGGTCACGTGGATATCATCGGCAAAGACCTCGGGGGCCTCCGTATCCTTGACCACCAGCGTGGAGGAAAGAGTCTGATCGCCCGCCTGAATGCTCACCGGATACTCGCCGGCAACAGAGGTATCGATCTCGGGCTCGGAGGAGAAGGAGACAGCGTCTGCCGTTATGCCCTGGCCTTCCAGCACAGACAGATACTGATCGGACAAGAAGGCTGAGGCTGCGGGGACCGCTTCCCCTGTCCCGATTTCAACGGAGGGTCTGGCTCCGCTGACCGTCAGGGTGGCGGACACGGTGGAGCTGTTGCCGGCAGCATCCGTCAGGACAATTTCCACCTGCTGGTCGCCGTCGGTGTAGAGGTCAGGCTCTGCGGCAAAGGCAGCTGTCACCTCGGTAGAATCCTGCAGCTGATCGATAAAGTCCATGGGATCCACGGCCTCCCCGTAGGCTGTGGTCACATTTTTGGCGGTGGCCACAGGCTTTATGGTGTCCTGCACGTGGATCGTGCAGTGGTAGGTGAAGGGAGACAGGCGGATGTCTATTTCATAATCACCCAGGACCGAGGTATCGATATTGAGGGGCTGGGTATTGTTCTCTTTATCCCTTCTGTAGCGCATCAGATCGGCGGTGGTGATGGAGGTTCCCGCCTCCACATTTAACGTGCCGATGACGCGGCGGCCGAAATAGAGGCCCACGGCGATGGCAAAGACGGCAAGGACAGCTGCGATGCCAAGGACAATGGGCAGTGTGCGGCTCTTCTTTCTGCGGCGGGCCGGGCGGGAACCGCCTGCATCGCCTGTGCTGTTTCTGCCTGCGCTGTTCCTGCCGCCATTGCCGCCGCTGCCTGCTCTGCTGCGGTTTTGCTCTGGCTGCTCTGTGCCGGGACGGCGGCTCTGCGAAGAGCGTCCTGCTGCCGCAGAAGCCGACGCCGGACGCGCTCCGTCCCTGGACTGGCCTGCTGCGCTTCTGCCGGCAGATGCCGAAGCGGTGCGTCTTGTCCCTGCTTCTTTCAACACATCGGTCTCAGGCACAAAGCGCTTGGGCGTGTGGGCCGCAGGGCGGCTGGATGCCGAAGGACGGCCGGATGTGGAAGGAGTCCGGTTCTGGCGGGTCAGCGGGATCACATTGATGCCGTCGTCAGGCCGGCTAGGCACAGTCAGGCGAGGAGCTGCATCATCCTTCTTCAGCTCTTCTAAAACTGTGGGAGAGGGCGCAGGCTTATCCTGATCCATGAGGTCGGTGAAAACAGAGTCAGACAGGATGGATCCGGAGACGATGGACTGGGCAAGAGCGGAATCGTCCGCGGCAGAGTCCCCGAACACCGTATCGGAAGCCTGGCCGTCAAAAACCGAATCGGAGTAGGTCTTCTGCTCCTGTGCATGGAGGGAAACCTTAGGGCTGTCAAGCCGGGGACTGTTCAAATCCGGCGTATTCAGCAGGTGGCTGGGAATACCTTTTCGCACCAGCCGGATGCCTTTTTTGCTGTCGGCAAAATAGATATTGGGCAGATCGCGGCTGAGGAAAAGGTAGCCGCCCTCCGTCACGGAGTAGGCGCCGATATTGCGGAACAAAAAGTAATCGCCGATGCGCAGATCCTGCACAGGGAAATTGCGGGCCACCACATCGTTGAAGGTGCACAGGGAGCCGCAGAGCATATAGGTTTTGGGCGGCTCGTCCTTTAGCCGGTGCATCGGCAGGTGTTCGATCAGAGGTGTTTTCATGGCCATATTCTGGCCGTAGTAGTTGATCTGGTGAATGCCGCCGTCGATAATGCAGTAGCCGGCATCTTTGTTAAACTTTACATCCTCCGCCCGTGTGGCAAAGTAACCGCAGGAGGCCACGGGATAGCGGCCCATTTCCAGGATGATCTGGCAGGGATATCTTTTCTCCTCCAGATAATCGCGCAGGCGGGTCAGATCGCCGAATTCGTTGTCGAAGGAGTCGCTGGTAAAGTAGGGGACCCACAGTCCCGTGCCGTACTCTACCTGCTCCGGTTCAAAACCGTAGACTTCCCTCAGCTTATCGCAGAAGGCAAAGACATGCTCCAGCTCCTCGATGGCGTGGGAGACCTTTTTTTTCTGCGTGCCGGTGAAATACTGCACGCCCAGAAGATGAACGTAGGGATTCAGCCCTCGGCGGGCGATGATCTGTTCGATATCTTCCTCGTTCATGCCGAACTGAGAGCCGTTGGTCAGGCGCAGGATTACGGGAATGGTTTGACGCAGATCGGTGCCGCACTGAGAGATCAGCTCAAATTGGTGAACAGATTCGGCGGTCATGACGCCGACCCGGTAGCCTGCGGCGACCCGAACGGAATCCGCCGTTTTATTGATTCCGGAGAAAACCACTTTTTCCATGGAGATGCCGCAGTTTCTGCAGATCTCCAGCTCTCCCGGCGAGCAGACCTCGTACTTGGGAACCAGATCGTCCATGGCGTTCAGCACAAAGGGATTGGCCTTGACTGCATAGCACACCTTGGCGCAGCTGCCCAGAAGCTCGCAGATCATTGCGACCTTGCGCCGCAGAATGTCCAGGTCAAAGATATAGGCAGGCGTCTTTATAACGCCGTTCTTTACATGGGAAACAATATCTTGATATTCCATAGGATAAAGCCCCTCCTTTCTTTAACTTAGTAAGTGTAGCATAAAGAAAAAGCCTTGACAATATTGGCCGCGTTTTTTTTCGATATTGAAAGAAAAAATTAATCTGGGAGAAAACAAACGGCGCCGGCTGGATTTTCCAGCCGACGCTGCTGCACTAAAAAGGACATAGCCGGCATGCCTTGGCAAACACGGGCAGGGGCGCCCGAGAAAGGGCGCGGCGGCTTATTTGGTGTTGGAAGAGCGGTGGGCATCCTTTACGGTGATGTCGATGTAATCGCCCACAGCATGGATATAGGGGAACACCAGATGGAGAGTACCGTCCTGCCAGTAGGTGCAGCCCACGGCTGAGACACTGCTGCCGTCGAAATCCATCTGATTGAGAAGCTCCGCCAGGGCAGCTTCGTCCGATTTGGCGGCCCGATTGGTGATATACTGTTCATACATGTCCAGCAGCCCCTCCATAGTGATATGGCGGGTGACGTCGGTGCCGTCCGGCGCGGCCGCCGTATAGGCGGTCTGCGTGCCCCCGTCGGCTACGGCCTTGTCTGCGGCGATCAGATCGGCAGCGATGGAATTGGTGCTGCAGAGCTGATGAAGGCGGACGCTGTCGCCGGTGGAGGGATCGATATTATAGGAAATCAGGGAGACGGTGGGGTAGGCTGCGCCCTGGACAGTCGTCTTTGTGATTTTGACGAGACTGGCCAGCCGAGAGCTCTGAGAGGCCAGCCGCCAGCTGACCGTGACGGTGTCTCCCTCGGAGAGGCCCTCTGCCGCCTGAGCGGCATCCCGGCGGAAATAATCATTCCAGGAGGCGGTGTCCTCCTCATTGCGCAGACCGGTCAGTCTTGGGTAGCTGATATCTGAACCCTCCGGTGCCTCATAGCTCTCCAGGGAGACGGCAAATTCCGGCGCGGCGGAGGCAGTCTCGGCAGGGGTGGTTTCCGGCGCCTGGGTAGGGGCCTGGGTGGGCGCTTCGGTGGATGGAGCTTTGGTGGGCGCCTCGGTGATTATCACTGCCTCCTCAGAACTGCAGGAGCAGGCGGAGAGAGCCAGCGCACATACAAGGACCAGTACGGTAACGACGATTCCCTTTCTCATCTTTCGCATCCTTTCTGCCGCAGCTTTGCAAAAGAGCTGTGCGGCGCAAGTTTTACAAAACAGCTGTATCCGTGTCGACGGATCAATTTATGTATTGCCTCTATGAGACGATTATAAGCGGGGAACGCCGATATTGCAATGGAAGTAAGAAATTTGTAATCAAATTGATTTTACCGGACTGTTTGGTATTTTTCTTTCAATATCCTTCCTTCAGGAATTCTTCATAGACGGAACGGGAAATTTCAAATTGAGGACAGCCCATGGAGCCGGGAGCCACCTCGTATTCGTCAAACTGAATGACCAGATTGCCGTCCTCAGAAAAAAAGAAATTCTGATCCGGTGTAATGGAGTGAAAATCCATACCTTCATACTGTGTGTCCACCCAGTAGGTGATGTTTTCATCGGCGGCCATCTGCGCCTTCATCTGCCGCAGAATCTCGTTGCTGATGACAGACTGGTAATCGCTTCCCGCGCGGAAGAGATCCGACAGCTGTACGATCTGTCCGCTCTGCTTATCAATATGATAATAATAGTAAGTCTGTGAACCGCTGCCGGAGCCGCGGTAGACTAAAATCTGCAGGGTAAACCAGGCATCATTGTTGGTGATGACCTGATAGGAGACGGAAAGCTCCGTATGAGCGGAATCCCCAAGGCTGGCGCAATCGGCTTCGAATTCAGCGATCAGTCTGTCCGTCATGGCCTGCACATCGCTATTTATGGTGCTGACGGAATCGCTCAGGGAGCTGTCTTCGGCCTGGGTCTCCAGCTCCACCTGGGGGATGTCTATGCGGGAGCGGTGATAACCGTCATCGTAGAAATAGTTGCGAATGGTGATGACATCCACGATGGGACCGATGACAGGCAGTTCGCTCATGGCCTCGGCGGCAGATGCGCTGATGTTGGGCAGCAGGAAGAAGACGGCCAGCCCAGCCAGAGCTGCCAGGGCAGGCCGGGGCAGACGCCGCTTTCTGTGAAAGCGAGACAAGCTGCGGGCCGCAGAAAGCGGACCAGCTTCCTCTCCGTCCTCGGCAGACTCGGAGATATCCGGCAGCCGGCTCAGCGTTCGCCGGATAACTCTCTCTGTCTCCGGGGGAAGGACAGTCTTCTCCTTTCGTGCCAGGTCGCGTATTCGTTTGTCGATAGGGTTCATAAGCTTTCTCCTTATAGATCGAGCATCTGTCTGAGGCGGTCTCTGGCCCGGGAAAGCCGGGTTTTGACCGCTCCGGCGGAAAGCCCTGTTATTTCACTGATCTGTCTCACGGACATCTCCTCGTAATAAAATAGGATGACAACGGTGCGGTATTCTTCCGGCAGAGTCTTTACGACATCTCCAAGGGCCATATCCACAGAAAAAGACGGCGTGCTGGAAGGCTCCTGACCGGAGGGAATATCGGAGAGGGAGACAGATGGCTTGCGCTGACGGAGAATATCGTAGGCGGCATTGTGCAGAATGCGCATAATCCAGGGGTGAAATTTATCCGGATCGCGCAGGGAATTAAGCTTTTCATAGCCGGTGCACAGCGCTTCCTGGAGAGCGTCTCTTGCATCCTCTTCGTCGCGCAGCAGGCTGACAGCCAGCCTGTAAAGGCTCGCCTGGCAGGCAGTGATCTGTTCGGTGTACCACTTCTTTTTATCGGTTATATATGTCATCAGGCTTTAGTCCTCAGTCATTGGGCAGGCTTTGACTGGACGCAGGTGTCATAGATCCATTGACCCCACTGGGCGTAATATTTGCCGTAGGGATGAGTATCGTCGGCGCTGTATTGTGCATTCAAAGCCCCGTTTTCATCGTCAAACAGGGGATTGACATCGAGGTAAAATATATTTTCATTGTCAGCCATGGCCGCAATTTCCGCATTGAGACGGTTGATGTTTTCGTTGTTGTAGATATCGTCGGAATCGGACCGGCTGCTGGTCAGATGCAGGTTGGCGCACACGTAAAGGGTGGCCTGGGGCTGCATCTGGCGGACAAAATCCACCACCTTGCCGTACTGACTGACCACAGACGAAAAATTATATCCAAGCTCGTTGATCCCCAGCATCAAAAAAATCTTACCATAGCTTTTCTGTTCAAACAAGGTGGTCAGCGTCATTTTTCCTACATTGGGAACGGAAACTTCTTCCGTAAGCACCTGGAAAGTGCTCATGCCGGAGGTGGCGAAGAAATCCGCCGTGTCCAGGCCGGCGTATTCCATCAAACCCACTGTGCGGGAGTCGCCGATAAAAAGGGCGTCGGAAAAAAACTCTTCCAGGGAGGGAGCCTCAGCAGTATTTTCCGTTTCCGCTTCTGCTTCTGTCAGGCTCCCCTCCGTCTCGGAGGAGTCGTTTGCGGCGGAAGATTCACCGGCCGGGACAGATTCGGTCAGGGAGGCGGACTCATCCGGAAAGCTGCCTGCTTCCTCTGTCCCTGCTGCTTCGTCGGACTGGACAATAGGGGGCAGGTCGCCGCTGTCTGCCTCCTTCGCACCGAAGAGATCGTTTCGCAGGACAAAGGGCATCAGCACCAGAACGGACAGCACGATTAATATAGAAAAAAGAATGTCGGAATGTCTTTTCATAGCGGTTCCTCTCAAAAACGGAAATACATAAAAGGATCATTGAGGCCCTGATGCAGCAGCCAGACGGAGAGCCAGAACACGGCCGTCAGCGCCAGCGTTGCAGGCAGACTTCGCCCGTATTTCTGGTACAGCTTTCTGGGCAGGGGAGTACAGAACAACAGACAGACGATGAGCAGTATGCCGTAAGTCTGCCCGTATTTGATATAGTCCTGCGCATAGACGTACTGTCCCTCACCGGCCAGAAAAGGAAAAAGCCGTTCCAGATATACGCCGATCCGGCTCAGGTCGGAGATGGCGAATACCAGCCAGGTGAGAGGAATGACGAGAAGCATATAGAGATGCCCCAAAAACGGGATTTTCTCCAGGATCTTTTTGAGCCCCAGCCTTTCAATGGACAGGATGAGAAAGAGAAGCAGCCCCCACAGAACGAAATTCCAGCTGGCTCCATGCCAGAGACCGGTGAAGAGCCAGACGATAAGCATGTTGCGGTAGGTGCGCAACTTTCCCTGGCGGCTTCCGCCCAGAGGTATGTAGATATAGTCGCGGAACCACTGTCCCAGGCTCATGTGCCACCGTCTCCAGAAATCGGTCATGGACAGAGACATATAGGGATAATGAAAATTCTGCGGCAGCTGCAGGCCCATCATCAGGCCCAGACCGCGGGCCATCAGGGAATAGGAATAAAAATCCAGGTAGAGCTGCAGGCTGAAGGCGGCGATGCCCATCCAGGCAAGAGGGGTGGAAATGCTCTCATAGCCGATGGCTGTCACGTCGCTCCACAGACGACCGATCTGATTGGCCAGGATTACCTTCATGCCCAGACCGATGCAAAATTCCCGCAGGCCGCTGTCGAAGATGCGAGGAATATGAGCGCGCTTCTTCAGAGAGGTCTCCAGCTGATCATAGGTGGTGATGGGGCCGGAAATAATCTGCGGGAACATGGACATATAGGTGGCGACTCTGCCGACGGCCTTGGTGTCGTAATCGGCTCCCCGGTAGACATCAGCCAGATAAGAGACCACCTGGAAGGTAAAAAAGCTGATGCCCGGCGGCAGGGCAAGCCGGATGTCCGGCAGCTGTACCGGCAGCAGCAGCTCCAGGGTACGGCAGAAAAATCCCAGATATTTGAACAGGAAAAGCAGACCGAAATCATACAGAATTCCCGCGGTCAGCCATAGCTTTCGGCGTTCCCTGTCGGCCTGGATTTTCTGGGCCAGCAGAATGTTGACGACCATGGACAGAAGCAGTCCAAAAAAGTACAGCGGCTGATCCTTCGTCCCGATGGCGTAAAAAATCAGGCTGCCTGCAAGCAGCACGGCATTGCGGTATTTTTCCGGCATCAGATAATAGGCGGCAAAGTAAAGCGGCATAAAACCAAATAAAAACGGAAGACTGCTGAAAACCATGGATGTCCCTCTTTCGTATCGATTATTATCGTATAAGCGCGAGATTTCGCGTTATTTGCGACGGTATATATAAGACGGAATAAAGGGAAAAAAGGTTACGGGAAATTGCTTAAGAAAACTTTACAATAATCTTATGATGTCTGTCCGGGCGAGTTTGCGGCTGCTGCGGCCTTTACTTTGCATTGCAAAACCGGGCCCCCTATGGTATATTATAGAAGAAAAATTGCGCCCTGCGGGCGCTTGCATGCAGGAGGAGAAACCATGAAAGGTATCATTCTCGCAGGCGGCAGCGGAACCCGCCTGTATCCATTGACTAAGGTGACATCGAAGCAGCTGCTTCCCATCTATGATAAGCCGATGATCTACTATCCTCTCTCTGTGCTGATGAGCGCGGGCATCCGGGAGATTCTCATTATCTCTACGCCTGCCGACACGCCCCGGTTCAAGGATCTTCTGGGGGACGGCGATCAGTTCGGCCTCCATCTGTCCTATGCCGTGCAGCCCAGCCCCGATGGGCTGGCCCAGGCCTTTATCATTGGAGAGAGCTTTATCGGAGACGATTCGGTGGCGATGGTTTTGGGAGACAATATTTTCCATGGCCATGGGCTTAACAAGAGGCTGAAGACGGCAGCAGCCAAGAAAAAAGGAGCGACGATCTTCGGCTATTATGTGGATGATCCGGAGCGATTTGGCATTGTGGAATTCGACAGGGAGGGCAAGGCGATCTCCATCGAGGAAAAGCCGGAGCACCCTAAGTCCAACTACTGTGTCACCGGGCTGTACTTCTATGACAATCGGGTGGTGGAGTATGCGAAGAATCTGAAACCCTCGGCCAGAGGGGAGCTGGAAATCACCGATCTGAACCGTATCTATCTGGAGAATGGAGAGCTGGAGGTGACTCTGCTGGGGCAGGGCTTTACCTGGCTGGACACAGGCACTCATGAATCCTTGGTGGACGCTACAAACTTTGTCAGAACCATAGAGACCCACCAGCACCGCAAGATTGCCTGCCTGGAGGAGATTGCCTATCTGAACGGCTGGATTTCCCGGGAAGAGCTCTGCAAGACTTACGAGGTGTACAAAAAGAATCAGTACGGGGCTTACCTGAAAGATGTGCTGGACGGCAAATATATCGATAAATAAGACAAAAGCAAATCGTTAATAAATAAAGAAAAATGCAAACTGCCTTCGGGCGGGGTGCAGCGGAGGTAGAAATGAAAATACTGGTTACAGGCGGCGCCGGTTTTATCGGCGGAAACTTTGTCCACTACATGGTAAACAAGTACCCGGAGGATCAGATCGTCAATCTGGATCTTCTGACCTATGCAGGTAATCTGGAGACGCTCAAGCCCGTGGAGGACAAGCCCAATTACAAATTTGTCCGCGGCGATATTGCCGATCGCCCTTTTGTGATGGATCTCTTTGAAAAGGAAAAATTCGACGTGGTGGTCAACTTTGCCGCCGAGTCCCATGTGGACCGTTCCATCACCGATCCCGGCATCTTCGTCCGCACCAATGTTATGGGCACCACGGTGCTGCTGGATGCGGCCCGTGCTTACGGCGTGAAACGCTATCATCAGGTATCCACCGATGAAGTTTACGGCGATCTGCCCTTAGACCGGCCGGATCTGTTTTTCACTGAGGAGACTCCTCTGCACACTTCCAGCCCCTATTCCTCCAGCAAGGCCAGCGCAGATCTCTTTGTTCTGGCTTATCACAGGACCTACGGACTGCCGGTGACGATCTCCCGCTGCTCCAATAACTACGGTCCTTATCATTTCCCGGAAAAGCTGATCCCTCTGATGATCAGCCGGGCATTGGCTGATGAGAAACTGCCGGTCTACGGCAAAGGGGAGAACGTCAGAGACTGGCTCCATGTGCACGATCACTGTGTGGCCATCGACCTGATCATCCGCAAGGGACGCGAGGGTGAGGTCTACAATGTGGGCGGCCACAATGAACGGACCAATCTGGAGGTGGTGAAGACAATCCTGAAGGCGTTAAATAAGCCGGAGAGTCTGATTGAATTTGTCACGGATCGTCCCGGCCATGACCGCCGCTACGCCATAGACCCGACCAAGCTGGAGACGGAGCTTGGCTGGAAGCCCGAGTACAACTTTGACACGGGTATTGCCCAGACCATACAGTGGTATCTGGACAACCAGGACTGGTGGAAGCATATTTTAAGCGGCGAGTACAGCCAGTATTTCGAGAAAATGTACGGAGACAGGCTGCACTGATCCGACGGCTGAGATTCTGCCGGCAGTCTGCCGGTCAAGACGGGAAAGCGGAAATGAGAGGATGCATACCGGCATATAATGATGATATCAGGGTCAAAAGACCTCTTGTTTCCAGTATCACAATGGCAGAAGCACAAGAATCATGGACAACGATAAGGAGAGCATGAGCCAATGGGAAAATATTTTGGAACAGATGGATTTCGCGGGGAAGCCAACCGTGTCCTGACAGTGGAGCACGCTTTTAAGGTAGGGCGCTTCCTGGGCTGGTACTATGGGCAGGAACATCGCTGCAAGGTGGTCATCGGCAAGGATACCCGCCGCAGCAGCTATATGTTCGAGTATGCTTTGGTGGCGGGACTTACTGCATCGGGGGCCGACGCTTATCTTCTGCACGTCACCACCACGCCCAGCGTGGCCTATGTGGTGCGCACGGAGGACTTTGACTGCGGCATCATGATCAGCGCCAGCCACAATGTCTTCTATGATAATGGCATCAAGGTGCTGAACGGCCAGGGCGAGAAGCTGACCGACGATGTGATCGCGAAGATCGAGGCGTATCTGGACGGAGAGATGGGAGAGATCCCGCTGGCAGTCCGGGAGGATATCGGCTGCGCCTCCGACTACGCCATGGGCCGCAACCGCTATATCGGCTACCTGATCAGTCTGGCAACCCGTTCTTTTAAGAATATGCGGGTGGGGCTGGACTGCGCCAACGGCAGCGCCTTCGCCATCGCGAAGAATGTCTTTGACGCTCTGGGGGCCAAGACCTATGTGATCAATCACAGCCCCGACGGCACCAACATCAACCGCAACGCCGGTTCTACCCATATCGAAGTGCTGCAGCAGTTTGTAAAGGACAACAATCTGGACGTGGGCTTTGCCTACGACGGCGATGCCGACCGATGCATCGCAGTGGACGAGAACGGCAGCGTGGTGGACGGAGACGGCATCATGTATATCTGCGCCGAGTATATGAGGGACAGAGGGATGCTGGAGACCAATACGGTGGTCACTACCATCATGTCAAATATGGGTCTCTACAAGGCCTTCGACAACCTGGGAATCGGATACGTAAAGACGGCGGTGGGAGACCGCTACGTCTATGAGAATATGTCGCAGAACGGACACCGTCTGGGCGGTGAGCAGTCCGGTCATATTATCTTCAGCAAGTACGCCTCCACCGGTGACGGCATTCTCACCTCCCTCAAGGTGATGGAGGTCATGCTGGAGCGCAAGGAGACTTTGTCCAAGCTGGTGAAGCCGCTGAAGATTTATCCGCAGCTGCTCAAAAATGTAAAGGTAAAGAGTAAGCCGGAGGCGCTGAATGATCCGGATGTCCAGGCCGCTGTGGCAAAGGCGGAGGAAGAGTTGGGCGATGAGGGACGCATTTTAGTCCGCCAGAGCGGCACCGAGCCGGTGCTGCGGGTCATGGTGGAAGCATCCGCTGATGATCTCTGCGCAAAATATGTGGGGTTGGTGGTGGACACCCTTGTCCGCAAAGGACATGTGACCCTGTGAGATAAAACGGGCGCAGCTGCCATAGCCGTTAAAGGAGATGGAAGCTGCGCATCCTTTCATTGTAGATGAGACAATAATAGAGGAGAAGAAATGCAGGACTGGAGAGACAACGTTCGCCGCGTGACGCCATACACACCGGGGGAGCAGCCGGCCGGGCTTCATGTGGTAAAGCTCAATACCAATGAAAATCCCTATCCGCCGGCTCCCGAGGTGGAGGAAGCGCTCTGCATGGCGGCCGGCGAGGCCGGGATGCTCAGACGCTATCCCGACCCCGAGGCAAGGGAGCTGACTTCTGCTTTAGCTGCTTTTTACGAGCTGCCTGCCGACAGAATCTTTGTGGGCGTGGGGTCGGACGATGTGCTGGCCATGAGTTTTCTGACCTTTTTCAACGGAGATAAGCCGCTGCTTTTCCCGGATATCACCTATTCCTTTTATGAGGTCTGGGCCGGTCTTTTTCACATCCCTTTTGAAAAGATACCGCTGGACGAGCAGTTCCGCCTGCGAAAGGAAGATTATTTCCGGGAGAACGGAGGAATTATTTTTCCCAACCCCAATGCGCCTACCGGCATCGGAGAATCTCTGGAAAATATCGAAGAGATCCTGCGGCGAAATCCCGGCTCGGTGGTGATCGTGGACGAGGCATATGTGGACTTTGGGGCGAAAAGCGCGGTGGAGCTCACCGACCGATATGACAATCTGCTGGTGGTGCAGACGTTCTCCAAGTCCCGCTCTCTGGCCGGAGTCCGCATCGGCTTTGCCGTAGGGCAGCCGGAGCTGATCGGAGCCCTGAAGAATGTAAAATATTCCTTTAACTCCTATACCATGAGCCGGCTGGCCATCAAAGCAGGAACGGCGGCGCTGAAAAATCGGGCGTACTTTGAAAAGACGGTGGAGAAGGTGCAGGCAACCAGAGCTCAGGCAGCCGCAAAACTGCGGGAATTCGGTTTTGTGTTTGAGGATTCCCAGGCCAATTTTCTCTTCGTGACACATCCGGTCTGGCGCGCGCAAAAACTCTATGAAGATCTGAGGCAGGAAAACATTTATGTGCGCTATTTCCGTCAGCCGCGGATCGACAATTATCTGCGCATCACCATCGGAACCGATGAGGAGATGGCGAAGCTCTATGATTTTCTGGCCGGATATAAGGGGTGAGATAGGATGAATACGATTCGCAGACTTGCCAGAATACTGTTGAATATCCTGATACCTTTGCTGGCGATTGGGCTGATCGTCTGGCTGGTGCCGAGAGTCCTGGGATTCTTTGCTCCCTTTGTGATCGGAGGCATCATCGCGCTGATTGCCAATCCCATGGTCCGTTTCCTGGAGCGCAAGCTGCGGCTGCGGCGCAAGTTTGGGACGGTGCTGATCATAGGCGGTGTCCTGGCACTGGTGATTATAGGCGGTTATGCCGTCTTGAGCCGTCTGGTGCGGGAGCTGATGGGGTTTATCAGCGATCTGCCGTCGGTTCTGGAGTCGGTGGGAGATCAGCTGCAGCTGGCCTTTACTCGCCTGGAGGAGCTGATTCCCAGTCTGCCGGCCAATCTGGAGACGACTCTGTCCAATCTGGGGGATGGTCTGGTGGAGGCCATCAAGGAATTTGCAGGAAGTCTGGGCGCGCCCACCATGGAAGCCGCCGGCAACCTGGCCATGAGTATTCCGTCGGTGGTGGTGGGAATATTTTTTGCCATCCTCTCCTCCTATTTTTTCCTGGCAGAGAAGGAAAAGATGGGAGCTTTGTACCGCCGGATTATGCCGGCCAAGGTGCAGGAGTATTTAAATCTGCTGCGGCGCAACACGGGACGTCTGGTAGGGGGATATTTCCTGGCTCAGTTTAAGATCATGGCTGTGGTGGCCGTGCTCCTGCTGGTAGGCTTTCTGGTCCTTCAGGTGCCTTATGCGGCGATCTGGGCTGTGCTCATCGCCTTTCTCGATTTCCTGCCGGTCTTTGGAACCGGTACGGTGCTGATTCCGTGGGCTTTGCTGCAGTTTATCAGCGGCCGTGTCTATATGGGTATCGGTCTTCTGGCCTGCTGGCTGATCACGCAGGCGGTGCGTCAGATGATTCAGCCTAAGGTGGTGGGGGACAGCATGGGCGTCAATCCGCTTTTGACGCTGTTTCTGCTGTATCTGGGTTTTCGCTTCAGCGGTATCGGAGGCATGATCCTGGCTGTTCCGGCGGGGCTCATCGTCATTGAATTCTACAAGTATGGAGCCTTTGACGGTTTGATTTTGGCGGTAAAGGAGCTGGCAGATCTGATCAATGATTTTCGCCGGGGGTCAGACTGAATGAGAAAATAGCAATGAGACAATCGCTCTGAAGAAAAGAGGTAAAATAATGAATACAGAAATGACTGTGACGGAGAGACTTTCTGCTCTGCGCGGAAAAATGAAGGAGCATGGAATCGATGCCTGGCTGGTGCCCACCGACGACTTCCATGGTTCAGAATATGTAGGAGATTATTTCAAGTGCCGCCAGTATCTGTCGGGCTTTACCGGCTCGGCGGGCACTCTGGTGGTGACGGAGGATATGGCAGGACTCTGGACGGACGGCCGGTATTTCCTCCAGGCGGAGGCCCAGCTTATGGGCAGCGGAATCGATTTGTACAAAATGGGGCAGGAGGGCGTTCCCACAGTGGAGGATTTTCTGGTGGAAGCGCTGAAGGCCGGTCAGTGCCTGGGCTTTGACGGGCGGACGGTATCCGCCAGAGAGGCGCAAAAGCTGTCAAAGCGGCTGCGGGAAAAAGGGGTGAGGATAGATTATACCCATGATCTCTCCGGTGAGGTATGGACGGATCGCCCGGCCATGTCTGCTCGTCCCGTGATGCTCCTGGGAGAGGAATATGCGGGGCAGAGCCGGGCGGACAAGCTTGCCGGCGTGAGAAAGGCTATGGAGGAGAACGGAGCCGACTGCTTTGTGCTGTCGTCCCTGGATGATATCGCCTGGCTTTTGAATATTCGGGGAGATGATGTAAAATGCAATCCCGTAGTCCTGTCCTATGTGGCGGTGACGGCAGAGAGAGTGCTTCTGTTTGCCAACGAGACGGCTTTTGACGATGCCTGCCGCAGTGCTCTGGCATCTGACGGTGTCCGGCTTCTGCCCTATAACAATATCTATCTGTGGATCAGCCGAATCGGTGCCGGCCGGACAGTGATGCTGGACGGCAGCAAGGTGAACTATGCGCTGCGGGCCGGAATCCCCGACGGGGTGAGGGTGGTGGATGCAGTCAATCCTACGCTGATGGCCAAGGCGGTCAAAAATTCGGTGGAGATGGAAAATATCCGCAGGGCGCATCTGAAGGACGGCGTGGCGGTGACCCGTTTTATGTATTGGCTGAAGAAGAGAGCTGAGGCGGCCCGTGAGGTTGGCAGCCAGGTGATTACTGATGAGGAAGGCGCGCCGGTTACGGAGATCAGTGCGGCGGACAAGTTGGCTGCATTTCGCGAGGAGCAGGAGCATTACATGGGCCCCAGCTTTGACACCATTGCCGGTTTCGGGCCTCACGGAGCTATCGTTCACTACTCGGCCACACCGGAGACGGACAGTCGTCTGAAAATGGATGATTTCCTTCTGGTGGATTCCGGCGGACAGTATCTGGAGGGAACCACGGATATCACCCGCACCTTTGCGCTGGGAGACGTTGACGAGGAGCACAAAAAATATTTCACGCTGGTGCTGAAGGGCAACCTGAATCTGGCTGCCGCCCGCTTCCTCTATGGCTGCCGCGGGATGAATCTGGACTATATCTGCCGCCGCCCTCTGTGGGATCTGGGCCTTGATTATAATCATGGAACCGGCCATGGGGTAGGATATTTCCTGAATGTGCATGAAGGTCCTAACGGCTTCCGCTGGAGAATTGTGCCGGAGCGCAATGACAGCTGTGTGCTGGAGGAAGGAATGGTGACCTCAGATGAGCCGGGTCTGTACCTGGAGGGAAAATTCGGCATTCGCCACGAGAATCTGCTGCTGTGCCGTAAAGGGCAGAAGACCGCCTACGGACAATTTATGTTTTTTGAGACACTGACTCTGGTGCCCTTTGATCTGGATGGAGTGGATATCTCTCTGCTCAACGAAGAGGAGAGAAAGCTTCTGGATGATTATCACGCCATGGTAAAAGAAAAAATCGCGCCCTATCTGCCTGCGGCGGAGAGAGCATGGCTCAAGGAGGCTACCAGGCCGGTGAGCCAGAGATGAAAACCGATATTTTCACGGTTATTTCACAGCCGCAGACGGCGGGAATCTTGACTTGGAGTGGACTTAAAGAAGTATAATAGGAGCATATCAAAACGAAAATGCGCAGAGATCCCAGGGACAGCCCGCAAAGGAAAACCAGTCGGATAACCTGCGAATCGGAGGGACAGAAATGACGATCAGACAAGTAAGTGAAAAATACGGCATTTCTCAGGATACGCTCCGCTACTATGAGAAGATCGGGATGATTCCGCCGGTGACGAGGACTGCCGGGGGGATCCGGGATTACCAGGAGAGCGATCTGGGATGGGTAGAGCTGGCTATCTGCCTGCGAAATGCCGGCATGTCGGTGGAGGCAATGGTGGAGTATGTCAGGCTGAACCGTCAGGGTGATTCGACCATGAAGGCCCGCCTGGAGCTTTTGCAGAATCAGCGGCAGGCTATCGTGGAGAGAAGAGACCGGATCGACCGCGCCCTGGAAAGGCTGGATTACAAGATCCGTGTTTATGAGGATGCGATAAACAGCGGAAAACTTTCCTGGGATCAGAAGCATGGAGATGAGAATGGAGGTAATTAAACAATGAGAAAGAACTTTGGGGCAAAGCCCTATTTGTACCCGCAGCCGGTGTTTATTATTGCCACATACGGTGAGGATGGTACGCCGGATGCCATGAACGCAGCTTGGGGCGGAATCAGCGACGATACGCAGATTTCCCTGTGTCTGAGCGCCGGCCATAAGACGGTAAAAAATATCCTGGCCAGGAAGGCATTTACAGTCAGCATGGCCGATGCCGCCCATGTGACGGCATGCGACTATGTGGGAGTTGTCTCTGCCAATCAGACGCCGGATAAGCTGGAGCGGGCTGGATTCCACACGACGAAGAGCGAATTTGTAGACGCTCCTCTGATCGACGAACTGCCCATGGCAGTGGAGTGCCGGCTGGTGAGCTATGACGAGGAATCCTGCCGCCTGGTAGGCGAGATCGTCAATGTGAGCGCCGATGAGAGTATCCTGGGGGCTGACGGAAAGATCGACCCGTCCAAATTTTCTCCGATTACCTTTGACCCAGTAAACAATGCTTACCTGAAGCTGGGGGAAAAGGTGGGCAATGCCTTTAAGGACGGTCTGGCGCTGAAGTAGAGGACGAAACAGCCGATAAAATAAAGGATGTCTGAGAAAGACAATAAAACGGGCAAGAAAAATAAGCCATAGAAAAATTGCGGATAAACAGGGCCGCTGTCTTTGTCGGAAACGGGACAGCAGCCCTGTTTTTGCGTGGAAAGAAAGCCGGTCTCTTCTCTTATTTCTATGGCCGATGCCAAACAAGGACACCGAAAGAAGAAAAAAGAAGATTTTTTGATATCTACTAAGCGTAGACTGGTTCCATTATCCGTAAGTTGCATCCCCTTTCCTCATAAGGTAAGATGTATGTGTAAGCACCGAGGAATTATACAAAGCTGGAGAGGAGGAAAAGGAGAATGGTAGACAGCACAAAAACCGGTTTATATTTAGCACTTTTGAGGAGGAGAGCAGGGTACACACAGATGGAGGCTGCGGAAAAACTTCATATCTCAAATAAAGCGGTCAGCAAATGGGAGTCGGGCAAGGGGCTCCCGGAGGTGACGATCCTGCCGGCGGTGGCGGCTCTGTATGGGGTCACGGTGGACGAGATTCTGATGGGTGAGGACAAGGGAGAAAAAGCAGAGACAGAAGGAACAGCTTCTTTATATGGAAGCGATAGTGATGGGGCGGATGATTCGGAGCGAGAGACACGGAGAACGGGGTCACTGATTCAATGGAAGCTCAGTCATGCGAAAAAAAGTTTTTCTTATTTCTGCATTCCCATCTGGCTGCTCTCCGCCGCAGGACCGATAATTCTGTGGATAATGGATGGTAAATTGGGGATTGACTGGGCTTTCAGTCTCACCGCTGTGATCTGGGCGGCGATTATTCTGTTGGCGGCGGGTATCTGTCTCGGACGGCAGTATTTTGATATGAAGGAAGTCGTTCAGCTGGGCGTGCAGCGCCTCTGCTGCCGAAAGGTATTTTTTGGGAGAGTAATGGGTCTGCTCCTGCCGCTCACATTGGCAGGCTGTGCGGTTGCGGTACTTATGCATACGGAAGAATTTCTGATGCCTGCACCGCTGCCGTCACCTTATATTGACAACCTTCCGGACAGCTTTATGGAGATATATCTTCCGGCGGAAATGATCAGTCTTGACCTTAACATCTCTTTTCGTGCCGCCAGTTACTTATATGCCTGTCTGCCTGTGCTCCTTTTGGACAGCTTGCTGTGGGGAATGATCAATCTGGCGGGAAAAGCATGGCTGGGGCGGGAGGCTGAACAGGTTCTTCTGCGCCGCCGGCTTTTGGGCATCGGACTGATGGCTGTCGCCGTCCTGGCTTTTGCCGGTCTGAGCAGTCTGGCGGGCGGTCGTTATGAAAATACCCGTGCGATAGAGGCAGAAGTGTTCGATGATTATACGTCCTATGCCGAATTTGCCGGAGATTATATTAAAGTGTATGAAGGATATCGGGCTTATGCGGCTTTGGATGGTGAAGAGTGGCCGGAAGTATCCGAAAACACAGCAGTGATAGACTGCCGGTATCTGGACGATGTGCTGGGAGACCAGGAAAGATATGCGGTTTATCGGAACGTGATTGGCCTGGATGAAGAAAATCTGACAGTGTGGAGGACAGTTCCGGTAAGCGAACGGGTAGAAAATCGGCTTAATCGAATTGGCGTCACAGGAATAGCGGCAGGAGTCTGCCTGCTGGTCTATGCTATCTGCGGCTTTGTCTGGAAGAGGAAGGAAGGCAGATGATGAAGGAAAAAGAAACCGGAGAGAATATAAGGGAAGAAAATAAGCCGGAAAAAGACAAAAAGACGGAAGGATTTCTGCGAAAAAAATGCGCGGTGGTCGACAGCGTGAGAACGGACGGATCTTCTGGGGCAGCTGGCAAGTCTGCCAGCTGCCTTGGATAAAAAGGCGAAAAACCAGGGAATGAGAAGGAATCAGACGGCAGGGGTTACATACTGATTCAGAAAGTCGAATACGATGGTCCAGTATTCATCTCCCAACAGGGTACGGGACTCATCGTGACCGGCATCCGGGACACTTATCATCTGCTTGTTATCGCCCGGCTTGGCGTCATAGACCTCCTGGAGCATCCAGTAGGGGACAAAATCGTCCTGCTCGCCGTGGATGAAAAGCATGGGTTTTTCGCAGTTGGCCAGCTGATCAACGGAGGAAGCCTCCGAGAAGCTGTATCCGGCGCGAAGGGAGGAGATCAGGTCCGCCGTGTAGAGCACGGGAAAATCAGGCAGACCAAAGCGCAGGGAGAGTTCCGAGGAGAAAATATCCCAGACGCTGGTATAGCCGCAGTCTTCTACAAAGGCTACGACCTGCTCCGGCGTATCCTCGCCGGCGGTCATCATTGTCGTTGCTCCGCCCATAGAGGCGCCGTACATGACGATCTGAGCCTGAGGGTCCCGCTCAATGATCCAATCCATCCACTGCAGCACGTCCAGGCGGTCCGTCCATCCCATGCCCACATAATCGCCCTCGCTGCCGCCGCAGGCGCGCATGTCGGGAGCCAGCACATTGTAGCCGGCATCATAGAAGCGTTCACTCTGATCGTACATGTTTTCGTGGCTGCCGCGGTTGCCATGGATTACCAGAGCCCAGAGATGACTGGCCGGCTGCTGGTGTTCAAAGAGGCCGCCTACCAGTGTGAGTCCGTCGGAGGAGACGATGGAAACTTCCTGCTCCTGCACATCTGCCAAAAAGGCCGCGGTCAGGGCGTCCTGTATCTGGCGGTTGGCATCCATGGCAGACGCAGAGTCAGTGGATGGTCCTGCCACCTCCAGGGCAGCATCTCCCCGGTCGCCCCCGTCGCCAGAGCGGGCAATGGCATAGGTGACCAGATAATTGCTCACAAAAATATCTGCGGCCAGCACCAGAACAGCCAAAACAATGAGAACTTTACCCCAGAGGGGAAATTTTCTGCGGCGTTTTTTGCCGGATGAATCTGTATCAGAGGCGGCGATATTCTGTCTGTTTTCCATAAGATTACACTCCTTTTAAATTCGAAATATTTGAAGCACAAAACAACCTTCCCAGCATATCGGATAAAAATGAATAAATCATGAACAAACCGCAGAAAAAGACAAAAACAAAGACAAAAATCACTTGCAATCCCGGGCTGTCCATGTTATGATAATAGACCGTAACACATCAAATCTATCCTTGCTCCTGCGTGCCAGCAGGGGCCAGAGACCAAAAGGAGGTACGAGAAAGCATGAACAAGTATGAGTTGGCCGTAGTGCTCAGTGCTAAGCTCGAAGACGATGAGAGGGCAGCCGCCATCGAGAAGATCAAGGGTTACATCA
>CALWGV010000101.1 GCA_944380185.1 uncultured Lachnospiraceae bacterium | reverse complement strand
TGTGTTTGGAATTCGCCATATGGCTCATCTCTCTGCCGCGGAAACGCAAAGTAACTTTTACTTTATCCCCTTTGGAAATGAACTTACGGGCAGCATTGACCTTCGTGTTCAAATCGTTGGTATCGATATTGGGGGAGAGGCGCACTTCCTTCACTTCGATGATTCTCTGCTTTTTCTTCGCCTCTTTTTCCTTCCGGGCCATCTCATAACGGTATTTGCCGTAATCGATAATCTTGCAGACCGGAGGCTTCGCCGTCGGTGCAATCTTAACCAGATCAAGCTCAGCTTCCTGAGCCAGCTTCATCGCTTCTCTGGCAGACATAATACCAAGCTGCTGGCCGTCTGCTCCGATCACACGGACTTCCTTGTCACGAATCTGTTCGTTAATCATTAACTCGCTAATGGTCTTGCACCCCCATGGATAAATAAAAAAATGGATAGTCAGACTATCCACCAATCCTACGGTACCTAGTACCTTTCCTGAACGCTTAGTCACTTGCTCGTGCTAAGGTGAGAGTGGATACTCTACTTTGTTTTCGTACTCACGACATTAGATAGGATACCACTCTCACCGCTGTTTGTCAACGACTTTTTTCAGTTTTTTGCGGAACCTTTTGGGGCATTTTTCCATCCCTTCGGGGAAGCGTTATCAGGCCCCGTATACCTGGCGTCCTCCCAGATAGGTAGCCTCCACCGAAATCTCATGGAGTCTGTCCGCCTCCGTCTCGAAGGGATTCTGCCTCAGGATCACGAAATCCGCCGCCATGCCGGGAGCTATTCTTCCCTTGAAATTTTCCTCAAAGCTGGCATATGCCCCCGCCGAAGTATAGCTGTCCAGAGCCTCCTTTATGGTAAAGCACTGCTCAGGCAGGTAGGGACCCAGATGGTCACGGATTGTCCGCCGTGTCACCGCGCACTGCATGCAGGCTAAGGCATCCGGCAGCTCCACCGGGCAGTCGGTGCCGTTGCTCACCGTCACCCCCCTATTTATTAACGTCTTCCAGCTGTAGCTGGTGGCTGCCAGCTCATCCCCCACCCTCTCCCGGAGCATATGGATATCGTAGTCCAGGAAAATACTCTGGGCATAGACATGGAGATTCAGGCGGCTGATCCGCTCCAGCTGATCCGGCCGGGTGATCTGGCAGTGGACGATTCCATGGCGGTGGTCTCTTCTCGGATGGGCGCGAATCGCTCTTTCGTAGGCATTCAGCACCCGATCCAGGCAGGCGTCTCCGATGGCATGAACCGCCGCCTGCATTCCCTGCTCATGGGCATAGCCAATCATTTCATCCATAGTCTCCTGACTGAACACGGGTATTCCGCAGGTAAAAGGGGCATCTGCATAGGGCCGGCTCAGATAAGCGGTTCTGGCTCCCAGCGCCCCGTCTCCCAGCATTTTCAGCGGACCGATTTTGAACATCGCGCTGCCCGTACCCGTGCGATTGCCCGCCTCCACAAACTCTCTGAGGCTCTCAAGGGATGTAAAATTGCTCTGCTCATAGGCCCGCACCGATAGCCTTTCCTCCGCCTCCAGCTCCCGGTATGCCTCGTTCACCAGAGACCAGGGCACCGTCCGGAAAGCGCAGTAGTCGTCCGTCTGGCTGCTGGTGACGCCATAGGAATTTAACACTCTGCAGGCCGCAAGGATCATGGACTTTAAATCCTCCTTGTCCGGCAGCGGCATGGCATCGTATACCAGATCCATGGCGTTGTCATAAAAACGGCCGTCCGGCTCGCCGTCCGCCATCCCGATCCGGCCTCCGTCCGGTGAAACGGTCTCTCCGGTGACCCTCAGGATTTCCAGGGCCCTGCTGTTCACCACCAGGCAATGACCGCAGGCTCTGACGGCACAGACCGGCACATCCCTGGCGACCCTGTCCAGATCATACCGATCGGGCATACGATGCACATCCGCAAAATAATCCTGGTTCCAGCCTCTCCCCATCAGCCAAGCGCCTTCCCTGAGGGGATGCTCCTGCCGGTATGTTCGCAGACAGTCCAAAACTTCCTTCAGGCTCTCCGTGTGCTGCGCCAGCGAAGCCGCACGGAGAGTGCTGCCAAAGCCCAGCAGGTGCATATGACTGTCGTTAAAACCGCTGCAGACAAAACGGCCCTCCAGTTCCACCGCACGGTCTCCCTGTCTTTTAAAAGCCAGCGCATCCTCATTGGTTCCGGCGAAAAGAAATCTTCCCGCCTCCTCGACGAAGGCCTGAGCCAGGGGCAGCTCGCCGGTATACACTGCGCCATTATAGTAGATTGTCCTCATTCCCTCGCACCTTCTTTCATCCCGTCCTCGTAAAACAGTCTCGCCGCTGTCTCCGTTCGTCCAATTCCCAGATAGCGGGCTTTATAGTCCTTCAGCAGGCGGAAATATTGATTGGAGAGAAGCAGAATCACCGCCACATTGATAAAGGTAGGAATAGCCGAAGTGATATCCACCAATGTCCAGATAAATCCCTGATTATCCGTCTTGACCAGATAGATGGTCCACAGAAGGCCTGGCAGGGCGCGGACAGCGTAAAACACCTTCATCACCAGATTTTTCAGCGGCCCCTCTTTTTTATAGAGATGCTCCAGAATAGCCAGGTAGTAGGTAAACCAGCCGCCGGAGGTGGTGACGGTAAAGATCACCATAATCACCGCCAGCAGGATGCTTCCGATGGTGCCAAAACTGCCGGCAAAGGCCTCCAAAGCCAGGGTTCCGCCGTTGCTGCCGTTCACCCACTCGCCGCTCAGGATCACCGACAGGGCCGTGATGGTACAGATGACCATGGTGTCAAAGAACACCTCAAAGGAGCCCCACAGTCCCTGCTCCACCGGATGACGGGTATTGGCCGAGGCATGAATCATGGGGGAGGTTCCCCAGCCCGCCTCATTGGAATAGACTGACCGGGCCATGCCGACCCGGATCATCTCGCTGACTGCGCAGCCGGCAAAACCGCCGACAGCCGCGGTACCGGTAAAGGCATTGGCAAAGATAGCGGCAAATGCTCCCGGTACCGCGGAGAGATTAAATAAGATCATGCCGATGCCCATCAGGATGTAGAGCACGCTCATAAAAGGGACCAGCTTGCTGAACACGGAAGCGATCTTTTTTGTCCCGCCGCTGGTGATCATATAGGTCAGCGCACTCAAAAATACGCCGACGATGATCACGCCCTCGATTCTCACTCCGCCCACATGTAAATCCGGCAGGCGAAATGCACCGGAGACCACCTGGGCCGCTGTCAGGTTGGATGAGGTCACAAAAAATGTGGAAAAAATGCCGATTCCAAAGACGACAGCCGGCACCAGCCACAGCTTTCCCCATTTCTTCTCCATCCCCAGCCCGCGCTCCATATAGTAAGTAGGGCCGCCGTAATACTCCCCCTTGTCGTTTTTTCTGCGGTAGTAGCAGCCCAGGGTTACTTCCACCTGTTTCAAAATCATGCCCAGGCAGGAAGTCAGCCACATCCACAGCACCGCGCCGGGACCGCCGGCCGCCACAGCCGTCGCCACACCGGCGATATTGCCGAAGCCCACCGTTCCTCCTATGGCGGTGGAAATCGCTTCGAAGGCGCTTAGCATGCCCTTCTCATCTTTTTTTGCCTCCGCGCTGCCTGCGCCAAAGAGCTGTCCTCCGGTCCTCTTCATGATCCAGCCGAAATGCCGGAACTGAAAGAAACCGGATCTCACCGTAAAATAAAGTCCCGTGACAATCATCAGAACGATCAGCGGGACACCCCACAGCACGCCGTCAAGCCAATTCAAAAAATCAATCATTTTTTCCTCCCGTAAGATCGGCCCCGTCACGGCGGACGACAGCCATCTCCCGGAAAGCCCTCAGACGCTCTGGCCAGAAAAAAGAAGCAGCGGTACATGGCATACCACTGCTTCATCGTCTGCAAATCTCCGTGAAACAATAGCTCCTCCACCATTCTGGTGAGAGTGTGCAGCCTCTTCGACTGCACCCCAACTACAGCGTCCCGCGGAAAAAACACCGGTTTCGGCGAAGCTCCCTTTCGTCCGTCCCTCCTCGGCTTTCCGCAGCCTCCGAACGGTTACTCTTGAGATTCGCGCCTCTATTGCCGTTTTTCATTGTTTATTTATCATAGTAGCTTTCTGGGCGTCTGTCAACTGTTTTTTATTATTCCCCGTAGTAAGCCTTCAGGTACAGCTCCTTCATCTCGCTCATCAGCGGGTATCTGGGGTTGGCCGCCGTGCACTGATCGTCAAAGGCCTGCTCAGTCATGGCATCCAGGGTATCTAAGAAATACTTTTCATCGACGCCGTATTCCTTGATGGACTTCTTGATGCCGATCTTTGCTTTCAGCTCTTCCAGGCCGGCGATAAGCTTCTCGAAGCATTCCTTGTCGTCCTTGCCGGTGAAGCCGCAGTAGCGGGCGATCTCCGCATAGCGGGCCAGGGTGTGCGGATACTGATACTGGGGGAAGGTACCCATCTTAGTCGGGACCTCCTCCGCGTTGTAGCGCATCACATAGGTCAGCACCAGAGCGTTGGCCACGCCGTGAGGCAGGTGATGGAAGGCGCCCAGCTTGTGGGCCATGGAGTGGTTCAGGCCCAGGAAGGCATTGGCGAAGGCCATGCCGGCCAGGCAGGAGGCATCGGCCATCTTGCAGCGGGCCTCCACATCGGCCGCTCCCTTCTCATAAGCGCGGGGCAGATAGTCAAAGACATTCTTGGCTGCCTTTAACGCCAGGCTGTCGGTGTAGTCGCTGGCCATCATGGACACATAGGCCTCGATGGCATGGGTCATGACGTCGATACCGGATGCGCTGGTCAGGCCCTTGGGCATAGTCATCATGTTGTCGGGATCGACGATGGCCATGTTGGGCAGCAGGGCATAGTCGGCCAGCGGATATTTCACCCCGGTGGTCTCGTCGGTGATGACGGCGAAGGGCGTCACCTCGGAACCGGTGCCGGCAGAGGTGGGGATGGCCACGAAATAGGCCTTCTCGCCCATCTTCGGGAAGGTATAGACTCTCTTGCGGATGTCCATGAAATCCATGGCCATATCCTTGAAATCCACATCGGGATGCTCATACATCACCCACATGATCTTGGCCGCGTCCATGGCGGAGCCGCCGCCCAGGGCAATGATCACATCGGGGCCGAAGGAAGTCATCTGCTCGGCGCCCTTTTTTGCGCAGGCCAGAGTGGGATCGGGCTCCACGTCATAGAAGCAGGCGTAGCGGATACCCATCTCATCCAACTTATCGGTAATCGGCTTGGTGTAGTTATTCTGATACAGGAACTGGTCGGTGACGATAAAGGCACGCTTTTTGTCCATCACGTTTTTCAGTTCGTCCAGAGCCACAGGCATGCAGCCCTTCTTAAAGTATACTTTCTCCGGGGTACGCAGCCACAGCATGTTCTCTCTCCTCTCCGCCACGGTCTTGATATTCAGAAGCTGCTTCACGCCTACGTTCTCCGAGACGGAGTTGCCGCCCCAGGAGCCGCAGCCCAGGGTCAGGGACGGAAGGAGCTTGAAGTTGTACAAATCTCCGATGCCGCCCTGAGCGGAAGGAGTGTTGATCAGGATACGGCAGGTCTTCATGGCTGCCGCATGCTTCGCCATCTTCTCCTGCTCCGTCGCCGTATTGACATAGAGGGATGAGGTATGGCCGTAACCGCCGTCGGCCACCAGGCGCTCCGCCTTGGCAATGGCCTCGTCGAAATCCTTGGCCTTGTACATGGCCAGCACCGGCGACAGTTTCTCATGGGCAAACTCTTCGGAGATATCTACGCTCTCCACCTCGCCGATCAGGATCTTGGTATTCTCCGGCACCTCGACGCCGGCCATGGCGGCGATGGTATGGGCTCTCTGGCCTACGATCTTGG
>CALWGV010000100.1 GCA_944380185.1 uncultured Lachnospiraceae bacterium | reverse complement strand
GATCTATGTGTCCTCCGGCTCGGCCTGCGCCTCCAACCATCCGGCCGTCAGCGATACGCTGAAGGCCATCGGCTGCGATAAAAAATGGCTGGACAGCACGGTCCGCTTCAGCTTCAGCGACTTGAACGCCTTAGAGGAGGCGGAGGAATGCCTCCGGGTTCTCCGGGAGATCGTGCCGGCGCTGCGGAGATTCCGGAGAAGATAGAGGACGCAGTACGGAAAATGCAATGCAGCATATACGGCACAATACAGAGGATACGATTTAGCTATAGAGGATGTAAGGAAGATGGGAAGAACAATGTATCATTCGTTTTTGATTAAATACGCGGAGATTGCCACCAAGGGAAAAAACCGCTATCTCTTTGAGGATGCGCTGGTGAAGCAGATTCGCCGGGCCTTAAAGCCGGTGGAGGGGCATTTCCATGTGATGAAGGAGCAGGGGCGCATCTACGCCCATGCGGAGGGAGATTACGACTACGACGGGGCGGTGGAGGCCCTGGGCCGGGTCTTCGGCATCGTGGGCATCTGCCCGGTGGTGATTCTCGAGGACGAGGGCTTTGAGAAGCTGGCACAGGATGTGATCGCCTATCTGGACGAGGCCTATCCGGACAAGCATTTCACCTTCAAGGTGATGGCCAGAAGGGCCAGGAAGAATTATCCGAAGAACTCCAATCAGATCAACGCCGATCTGGGGGAGGCGATTCTGGCGGCCTTCCCCGATATCCGGGTGGACGTGCACCATCCGGACGTCTATCTGAATGTGGAGATCCGGGAGAGGATCTATGTCTACTCCCAGACCATACCGGGAGCCGGGGGAATGCCGGTGGGAACGGCCGGCAAGGGCATGCTCCTTTTATCCGGCGGCATCGACAGCCCGGTGGCCGGCTATATGATTGCAAGGCGAGGGGCCAAGATCGATGCGGTATATTTCCATGCTCCGCCCTATACCAGCGAGAGGGCCAAGCAGAAGGTGGTGGATCTGGCGAAGGAGGTGGCCCGCTATTCCGGGCCCATCGAGCTGCATGTGGTGAATTTCACCGACATCCAGCTCTATATCTACGAGACCTGCCCCCACGACCAGCTGACGATCCTGATGCGCCGCTACATGATGCGCATCGCCGAGCAGATTGCGCGGGAGAAGGACTGCCTGGGCCTTATCACAGGGGAGAGTATCGGCCAGGTGGCCTCTCAGACCATGCAGAGCCTGATGGCCACCAACGAGGTCTGCACCCTGCCGGTATATCGTCCTCTCATCGCCTTTGACAAGCAGGATATTGTGACCATATCGGAGAGAATCGGGACCTATGAGACCTCGATCCTGCCCTACGAGGACTGCTGTACTATATTTGTGGCCAAGCATCCGGTGACCAAGCCTAATCTGAAGGTGATTCACCGTTCGGAGGAGAAGCTGGGAGAGAAGATCGACGAGATGGTAAAGACTGCTCTGGAGACCCAGGAGGTCATCTGGGTGGATTGAGAGGAGAGCGAATACAAAAAACATGCCGCATACTGGCTGATTGTCACAGCGGGGTATGCGGCACGGGGCGGATATGTTTGTTCGATCGGCTTCATTCCAGAATAAAGGCGGACAGTGCGGTGAGCACGGCGTCGGCGTCCTCGTCGGAGTGAATGCAAAGATCGATGGGCTTGGACAGGTCCAGGCTGAAAATACCCATCATGGACTTGGCGTCGATGACGTAGCGGCCGCTGATCAGGTCGAAATCGGAGTCGTATTTGGCCAGCTCGTTTACCAATGTCTTGACTTTATCGATGGAATTGAGAGAAATCTTGACTGTTTTCATTTGAGAAAACCCCCTTTGATTGTGATAAGGATATGCGGGTGAAGATGCTACCCGTATGGTATCATAGTAACGCAGTCCGAAGCGTCGTGTCAAGGACTTTGATGAGAAAAAATCAAGAAAGGAATTGCAGAATATGAGCAGAAAAGCGGCGTTTCACAACCTGGGCTGCAAGGTGAATTCCTATGAGACAGAGGCCATGCGAAGGCAGCTTATGGAGGCCGGATATGAGATCGTCTCCGAAGGCGAACAGGCGGACGTCTATATTGTTAATACCTGCACGGTGACGAACATTGCCGATCAGAAATCCAGGCAGATGCTTCATCGGGCCAAAAAACAGAATCCCAATGCAGTGGTGGTGGCTGTGGGCTGCTATGTCCAGGCCAGGGGCGAAGAGGTCCTGAAAGATCCCGCAGTGGACATTATTATCGGAAACAACCAGAAAGGACAGCTTCTCCCTCTCCTGGAAGAGCATTTTGCAGGACAGGAGGAGAGCCGGATGCTTCTTTCCGACCTTGCCGGCTCCTCCTGCTATGAGGAGCTGGACACCGGCGGAGCGGAAAGCCATACTCGGGCCTTCTTGAAGGTGCAGGACGGCTGCAATCAATTTTGCAGTTACTGCATCATCCCCTATGTTCGGGGACGAGTGCGCAGCCGGCGGCCTGAGGATGTGTGCGACGAGGTGCGGCGGCTAGCAGAGGCGGGCTACCGCGAGGTGGTGCTCACCGGCATTCATTTAAGCTCCTATGGCTTGGACTTTGAGGGAGAAAAGCGGACGCCGGAGGCGCCTTTCGGCGAAGGGCTGAAAAAACTGATCCTGGCGGTGGCGAAAATCCCCGGATTGGAGAGGATTCGTCTGGGTTCGCTGGAGCCACGGATTATCACGGAGGATTTTGTGTCGGCCTTGGCCGCCTGTGAAAAGGTCTGTCCCCATTTCCATCTGTCTTTGCAGAGCGGCTGCGACAGTGTTTTAAAAAGGATGAATCGCCATTACACGGCGGAGGAGTATTTGAATAAATGCGCTCTTTTGCGGGAAAAATTTGAACAGCCGGCTATCACCACCGATGTGATTGTGGGATTTCCCGGAGAGACGGAGGAGGAATTTGCCATTACCAGGGAATTTGTGGAGAGGGTGCATTTCTATGAGATGCATGTTTTTCCTTATTCCAGGAGAAAGGGAACCAGAGCGGACGAGATGCCGGCCCAGGTGCCGGAAGCGGTAAAGAAGGAGAGAAGCCGTATATTGTTGTCTCTGGCGGCACAGATGAGCGAGGAGTACAGGCAGAGCTTTGTGGGATGCCGGGTATCTGCCCTCATGGAGGAGCCGGCCGGCGAGGGGTGGATGACCGGGTATACCAGAGAATATATCCGGGTGAAGGCAGCCGGAGGCATGGAGCTGGCAGGCAAAATGGTTAACGGAAAAATTACTTGCCGAAACGACGATTATATATTAGAATAATTGTGATACGATTTTGCAGCTGTCGTTCGGACAGCCGGATGCCTCAGGGAGCGGGGAGCCGTTCCCAGGATTCCAGAGAGGGACGTGAAGATTATGGATAACATGTATGCAACGCAGCATCTGTATCCGCAGGCGGAACAGAAGACGAAAGCCAGTCAGATTCTGGCCGAGGTCTACGACGCTCTGAAGGAGAAGGGGTATAATCCCACCAATCAGATCGTCGGCTATATCATGTCCGGTGATCCCACTTATATTACCAGCTACAAGAGCGCCCGCAGCATGATCATGCGGGTGGAGCGAGATGAGCTTTTGGAGGAGCTGGTCAATAATTATATCGAGAATCGTCTGGCATGAGAATCTTAGGACTGGATTACGGCTCCAGGACCTGCGGCGTGGCCATCAGCGATCCGCTGGGCATCACGGCACAGGGACTGGATACCATTGTGCGCAAAGAAGAGAATAAGCTGCGCAGGACTCTGGCCCGCATCGAGGAACTGGTCCGCGAGTACGGCGCAGAGAGGATCGTGCTGGGTTTCCCTCTGAACATGAACGATACCATCGGCCCCCGGGCGGAGAAGACTCTGGCATTCAAAGAGATGCTGGAGAGGCGTACCGGGCTGCCGGTAATATTGCAGGATGAAAGGCTGACCACAGTGGAGGCCGAGGAAGTATTGATCGAGGCCGGCGTCAGAAGAGAACACAGGAAGCAGTATGTGGATAAGCTGGCGGCCGTGTTGATATTGCAGGGCTATTTGGATGGTTTGCCCCGTCAGTGACAGCTGCGCTTATTTCAGGGCAGCGGCAAAATCAAGCAGGTGACAAGGTATGGATGAAAAAATTGTATTGACCGATGAGTCTGGTGAGAGTATTACCCTGTATGCAGTGGAGGAGACGCGTGTGGCCGGAGTGAATTATCTGCTGGCGGCCGAAGAGGAGGGCGACGGCTCCTGCTATATTCTGCGGGATATATCCCTGCCGGAGGATGCGGATGCAATTTATGAGATCGTGGAGGATGAGGACGAACTGGATTATCTCTTCCACATTTTTAAAGAGCTGGTCGGAGACGTCGATCTGCTGTATTAATAATGCTGCCCGGCCGAGAGCTGAGTTTTTTGCCGGGAGCCTTTGTCATTGTGCGGAAATAGAGCATGGCTCGGAAAACAGGAGGTTTTGGATTGAGACAAAAAGAAAAAAAGAATACGCTTCGTATCATCCCTCTCGGCGGTTTGGAGAAGATAGGGATGAATATGACTGCCTTCGAATACGGAGACAGTAT
>CALWGV010000099.1 GCA_944380185.1 uncultured Lachnospiraceae bacterium | reverse complement strand
CTGATTGCGACGGACATGGACGGCACGCTGCTGGATGATGAGAAGAATGTGAGTGAACGCAGCCGAAGGGCGCTTATGCAGGCTGCGGAGAAAGGGATACAGCTGGTTCCCGCCACCGGGAGGATGCTGGATATGATTCCGGAGGAGGTGCTGTCTATTCCCTCCGTGCGGTATGTCATTGTTTCCAATGGCAGTCTGGTAAAGGACGTGAGGAGCGGAGAGACGATCTTTCGGGCGGAGATTCCCTGTGATGAGGCTGTGCAGATTTGCCGCCGGATGAAGACCTACGATGCCATGTTTGACTGCTGTATCGATGGGCAGAGTTATACGGAGAAGGAAATCTCCTCCAGAGCACAGGAGTATTTTCCTCTGCCTTTGCAGCTGGTGGCCTTTATGCGCCGGTCGTTTCGACAGGAGCTGGTGGATGATCTGCCGGAATTTATCCGCAAGAATGGCCGGGATGTGCAGAAGCTTCAGATGATGTTCAGAGATGCGCAGCTGAGACTGCAGGCGATGCGTGAGATCCGGCAGGAATTTCCCGATGTTCTGCTCACCAGTTCCGTGGGACGCAACGTAGAGATCAATGCCAGGGAAGCCAATAAAGGCAATGCTCTGGCTCATCTGTGCGCAAGACTGGATATTCCCATGGAGCAGACTCTGGCCTTCGGCGATGGCAGCAATGATGTCACGATGCTGTCTTTAGCCGGTACGGGCGTGGCCATGGGCAACGCCTGTGAGGAGGCGAGGGCGGCGGCGGACCGGTTTACCGGGACGAACGGAGAAGATGGAGTCGCTTCTTTTCTCGAAAAATATGTATTATAAGGCGCAGGCCCTTATGATAGAAAAGGAAAGATAAACAATTATTGGAGGGTAACGACAATGAAGACAATCAATGTTAAACGCACTTCATCGAAGGGTGTTGTCATGGGTAAGGCCTACGTGGTGACCCGCCCTGACCTGTCGGCGGATCACTCGATGATCCCGGAGAGCGCAGTGGAGGCCGAGGTTTCCCGCTACGAGGCCGCGATCGAGGCGGCTAAGGCGGATTTGGCTGTGCTGGCTGAGAGCAATGCCATTTTTGGCGCTCACCTGGAGCTGGTGCAGGATCCGACGCTCTACGACGGTGTCATTGAGAAAATCCGGGACGAGAAGAAGAACGCAGAGCTTGCCCTGGAGGAGACGGTGGACATGTTCGCTGCCATCTTTGCCGGCATGGATGACGAGTACATGCGCGAGCGCGGCGCTGACATGAAGGATGTGGGCAAGCGTCTGATGTGCAAGTTAAAGGGCGTTGAGGACAATGCGCTGGGAAACATTCATGAGAAGGTGATCGTGGTAGCCAAGGATCTGGCCCCCTCCGATACGGCAGTGATGAATCTGGATTATGTGATGGGCTTTATCACCCAGGAGGGCGGAGTTACAAGCCATGTATCCATTATGGCCCGCAATCTGGGACTGCCGGCTTTAGTAGGCGTGGAAGGTATTTTGGATGAGGTGTCTACCGGCGATTACATTGCCATGGATGCCAAGAAAGGCACCATCATCGTGGATCCCGATGAGGAGACCAAGGCTGAGTATACCGTTAAGATGGAAGCCTTTATTCAGAGAGAGAAGGAGCTGGCCGAGATTGCTCTTCTGCCGGCAGAGACCAAAGATGGAAAGACGGTGGAGCTCTTTGCCAATGTGGGCAATATTGAGGACATCAAGAATGCTCTGCCTCATCATGTCGATGGCATTGGTCTGTTCCGCACAGAGTTTTTGTATATGGAGAACGATCATTTCCCTACCGAAGAGGAGCAGTTTGCCGTCTACAAGGAGGCCGCAGAGCTTCTGGAGGGCAGAGAGGTGATTATCCGTACCCTGGATATCGGCGGAGACAAGGAGCTGTCCTATTTTGACTTCGGCCAGGAGGACAATCCGTTCCTGGGCTATCGCGCCATCCGGATTTGCCTGGACCGTGAGGATGTGTTTAAAACTCAGCTGCGCGCTCTGCTCAGAGCCAGCGCTTACGGCAATATCCGCATCATGTACCCGATGATCATCTCCCTGGAGGAGCTTGATCGGGCCAATGAGCTGCTGGAGACCTGCAAGAGTGAGCTGCGCGCCGAGGGCAAGGCCTTCAATGAGGACATCGTGGTGGGCATGATGATCGAGACGCCGGCCAGTGTGGTTCTCGCCGAGGAGCTTGCGAAAAAAGTAGGCTTCTTCAGCATCGGCACCAACGATCTGACTCAGTACACTCTGGCTGTGGACCGCGGCAACAAGAAGATTGCCAACATGTACAATTCCTTCCATCCGGCTGTGCTCCGCAACATCAAGCGCACCATCGATGCCGGCCATGCAGCAGGCATCAAGGTAGGTATGTGCGGTGAATTTGCCAGCGACCCCAGAGCCTTAAAGATTCTCCTGGGCTTTGGCCTGGATGAATTCAGTATGTCGGCGGGAGCCGTCAGCGAGGTGAAGGCCGAACTGAGAAGCTCCAATTATGCCGAGGCCAAGGAGCTGGCGGATAAAGTGGCAAAATGTGCGTATATCCGCGATATCGAGGCTCTTTTGAATGAGTAAATAAAACAGACGGCGGGGCGGAAGGCCGCGCTGCCGACGGATATAACGGGGCCGTCACGGAGGTATTTGCGCTTCCGGCCGGCCTCGTTTTTTACAATTTTTAAGCATTAATTCACAAGATCGCTTCGCCTTCACTTGCAAAATGTGGATGAATAACCCCTCTTATTCCGGCAAGACTAATAGCGAGGTGATAATCGTGAAGAAGAATCAACTTACCAGAATGCTGCAAAATAAAACAGTTCTTGCAGCATTGCTCATAGTATTGATGGCAGGAACTGCTGTCGCCGGGATCATGGCAGTGCGGGGAAGCGGATCGGAAGACGGCGGGGACGGTAAGTCCGGCTACGCGTTTGAAACCCAGGATGATTCCGGCAATGAACAGCTGGCTGTTCCGTCTCAGACGGAAACGGAGCGGGGGCTCCAGGAGGAGACGCAGGACCAGCAGAGCCTTGACAGAGAGACAGAAGAAGAAAACGAGGGAAAGCCTGTGCAGTCCGGCGATGTGGACGCAGTGCTTGAAAATGATGAACTCACGGTGGGGGCGCTGACAGATGAGGACAAAGAAGACACGGCCGCCCTCTCAGAGGAAACGCTGGTGGATGACGGCGATGCAGTGGTATATGAGCCGGAAAACGCCGCTGCAGAGCAGGAGGTAGATGCCGCGGGGACGGCGCTTAACTTTCAGTCCGGGAGCACTCTGATCTGGCCGGTGGAGGGCAATGTGATCCTGGACTACAGCATGGACAGCACCATCTATTTTCCGACCCTTGCCCAGTATAAATGCAATCCGGGCATTTTGATTCAGAGCGAGGTGGGGACGCCGGTGGAAGCGGCTGCCCGCGGAATGGTCACAGCTATCGGTTCCAACGAGGAATTGGGCAATTTTGTCCAGATGGACTTGGGCGGTGATTATTCGGTGATTTATGGTCAGCTGGGCGAGGTGACTGTCTCGCTGAATCAGCTGGTGGAGACCGGAGATGTGTTGGGCTATGTGGCGGAGCCCACCAAATACTATGTGGTGGAGGGACCCAATATGTATCTGGAACTGCGCTATCAGGGCAATCCGGTGGACCCTCTGGACTATATTCGCTGAGGGCAAAGATCTTTTGCCAAAGACTTACTGCCATTGGAGGGGAGGGTATCCTGAACCAGATGGAAAGGGATATCCTCTTCTGCTTGTCTATTTGCGGCAGTCTACAGGAAATTGTAAGAAATATACCGACAACACAGCCTTCTTTTTTGGTATAATAGCCAATAGATTTACATATCGGAGGAAATGATGGGGAGCAGGGAACTAAAGAAAAATGTAGAGCGCGCACGCCGCAGAGCTTATTATGAAAGTCTGTCGCCGGAAGAGAAGAAGGAATACCGCGCCCGGCTCATTCGCGCCCGGAAACTGAAGAAACTTAAAAGCATGGTCTTTGGCAGCGCCATCCTCTTTTTCCTGGCGCTCGTAGGATTTATCGGTGTGCTGGCGGGCAGGGGAAAAGGCGAGGAAGTCCTGGCGACCGAAGCGGACAGTCTGAACGGGGACGGAGTGTCGGAGTCCGTGGCTGCAGCGGCTGCGGCAAACTCGGCGCCGGACTGGGTGGTGGAGGATTTGATCCGCGTCAATAAATATTCGCGGCCGGGTACTCCTCTGAAGCAGGTAAACGGTATCGTGGTACATTATACGGCTAATCCCGGTACCACGGCTGAGCAGAACCGAAGCTATTTCGACGGATTGGCCGATACGGGAGAGACCAGTGCCAGCAGTCATTTCGTCATCGGCATCGACGGGACGGTTATACAATGTGTGCCGCTCAGCGAAATCGCTTACGCTTCCAATGACAGAAATGCAGATACGATCTCCATCGAATGCTGCCATCCGGACGAGAGCGGAAAATTCAGCGAGGCGACTTACGACTCTCTGGTGCGCCTGGTCAAATGGCTGGAGGAGACATATAATCTGGAGCCGGAAGACGTGATTCGCCATTATGACGTGACGGGAAAGGAATGTCCTCTTTACTATGTAGAGAACCCTGAGGCCTGGGAACAGTTTTTGCAGGATATAGTTCTTTGAAATCAGAGGGAAACAGCTGCTGCAAAGATGTCTTTTTGAAGATTTGTCTGACTTGTTTCGGCGAGCATGTCAGACAATTCATGAACAATATGACAAATCGAAGAGTGTATTTGGATACATATAATATTTAGTAAAAAAGAATAGTAAATAGAAACAATAATAAAAGATGAATCTACAAATAGTACAGAATAAAAGATTGTATTTTCTAAGACAACTATTATTACAAAAGAAATACAATAATATTCTGAAAAAACCCTTGACAAATCAGAGGTAATATGGCATGATATAGACACAAGGAAGACAAAAGGAGCCAACCGATACCAAACCGATACCGGATGGTACAAGAAAGAGGTGAGTCCCATGTACTAAGCACTGTACATAGAACAACAGAAATGTTTGAATCTATGAAGAATGGAAGCGATGGTGTGGGGAGATCAGTTCCCATGAACGGATGAGGAACCATCATCGCAGGAATATTAAATTAAGGAAAAGAAGACTATTATTGGAAGATTTCATGATTAATCCGTAGGAACGGCACTGGCTGTATTACCGATAACACATCGGAGGATGCAAAGAGGCATCGAGGAAAGCCATGATGCCCGGTCAGAAGATACGGAAGCGAGATTGTCTGAAAGTGTAAACTGTATAGGTGACCGACCAAGTCAGGCACGGAAATACAGTAGCAGATATAGTGAGATACCTGCAGTAAAATAATAGTTTAACTGAATATAGAAAAATGATAAGGCGGCACCTGTTGATGTGAGATCAGCAGGTGCCGTTTGAATATTTACATAATAATAGTTTAATAGATTTCAGATTATGTAATAAAAATCATTTAGTTTATCATTAAACAGTTTGTTTGTGATTTATCCCGGGAAAAGTACCGGCAGCGGCATGAAAAACTGGCAAAATTTTGGCGCTCCTGTGGAGGGAAAAGACTTGACCTAAAAGGGGGAAGGTGCTATAACTCTACATTAGATACCAACAAAAATCATAAAAGCCCTATTGTTGTATTGCAGCCCTTAGGTCAGAAAGTAAAGGAGAATTACCATGTGGGGAATTATCATCGGCGCGGTGTCTGGAAGTATTCAGTTATATTTGCTCTCGCTGGCAGTCAGTTCCCTTGGAACCTCCGGTATAAAGATCTGGCCTCTGGTGGTGCAGTTTTTTTGCCCTGTTGCCGGGCTTGGGATATGCGCATTGGCGGCGCGCGGCGATTTGATTCCCTGCGCTGTCGCGATGATCGTCATATTGATTGGCGGCGCGGTGATCAATTTTATTATGAAACGCAAGAGAAAGGAGGATTGAATGCGTTGGACTTGCTGTTAAAATACGGCCTGCTGGCGCTGGGCGCGGCATTGACTATTGTCGGCTTCTTTTGGCGCAGATCGGTAATGCAGAAGCCGGCGGAGGATGCGAAGGCTCTGAAAAAGCAGAAGATAGGCTCGACGATCGTCCTGATCATAGGCCTGTGGTGTCTGACGGAACAGGTTCTGCAGCTTTTGTTCGGCAGAACGGAGTCGGAAGAGTTTTCCGTAAGTATCTGGGCGCCTCGTATGGAGATCGGCGGTATCACGATCAGTTCTACTGTGGTGGTCACCTGGGTGGTCATGGCGCTGTTGATTGTGATTGCTCTTCTTCTGCGGATTTTCGTTATTCCTAAAATGACGGATAAGCCGCATGGCATTCAGACGGTGCTGGAGCTGGGCGTGGAGTATGCCTGCAAATACACCAATTCCAAGGTAGGAGATCTGGGTGCGGGCCTTCCGGCCTACATTGGCACAATCGCTTTGTTTATGGTCGGCTGTGCGTTTGTGGAGATGATGGGAGTGCGTGCTCCCACATCGGATATCACGATGACCTTTGCCATGGCTCTGATCACTTTTATTCTGATCAACTATTACGGAATCAGGAAGAAGGGCGTGGCCGGCAGAATCAAGACTTTAGCCGAGCCGTCGCCGGTGGTATTCCCTATTGAGCTGGTTTCACAGGTAGCTGTGCCGGTTTCCCTGGCCTGCCGTCTGTTCGGTAATATGCTGGGCGGCATGATTGTTATGGATCTGCTGTATTGGGCCATGGGTAATGCCGCTATTGGCCTTCCCAGCGTGGCGGGACTTTATTTCAATGTATTTCACCCGCTGATTCAGGTTTATATCTTTATTACACTGACCCTTACCTATATCGGAGAGGCGACGGAGTAACCCCGCCTTTTCCAAAAGATCAAATGAAATAAATTTGGAGGAAATAATCACTATGAATACTGGAATCGTTGCAATCGCTGTCGCCCTGGCTCTGCTGCCCTGTGCTTTTGCTGGTCTGGCAATGGGACTTGCCACCGGAAAGGCTGCCGATGCTACGGCCCGTCAGCCTGAGGCTTCCGGCAAGATCAGCTCCACTCTGCTGATCGGTCTGGCTCTGACTGAGTCCTGCGCTATTTACGGTTTCGTTACGGCCCTGATTATCGCATTTACATTAGCATAAGGAGCGAGAGCTATGGAATTGTATCCTATTGATATTGCCATTCACCTGGTAAATATCATCATTCTCTATATTATTTTGCGTGTCCTGCTCTGGAATCCGGTCCGAAAATTCATGGCGGACAGAGAAGAGCGCGTGCAGGCTCAGATGGATGAAGCGTCCCGCCTGCAGGCTGAGGCACAGAAATCTAAGGAAGAGTACGACCGTCAGCTGGCCGAGGCCAAGGAGACCTGCGAGCAGCTGATGGCCGATGGAAGAAAGCAGGCCATGGCTTCCAGCCAGAAGTATATCGACGGCGCCAAGGAAGAGGCCAAGCAGATCGTGGCCCAGGCCCGTACCGTGGCCAAGGATGAGAAGCAGAGAGCCTTAGAGGATGCCAAGTGCGAGCTTTCCGAGATGGCTGTGGAGATGGCCAGACGTGTGCTGCAGTTTGATAAGGAGACCCGCGACCGTATTGCCGCAGGTGCAGCAGAGAAAAACGGAGTGCGTAAGGGCACGCTGAAGACGGCCGAGACCTGCAGCGCAGAGGAGATCGCTCAGATCACCTCGCAGCTGGAAAATCTGCTGGGCTGCAGCCTGGAACTGGAAACATCCGTGGATCCGAAGCTGGTGGGCGGCTACGCCGCCTATGTGGATGGCAGAGTGTATGATTTCAGCTATGCCGCCCAGCTGGAAGCCATGAGACAAAGACTGGCCTGACGGAGGCTTGACTATGACACTTAACTTTGATCAGGGCTCCCTGGGAGCCTTTTTGAAAGAAAAACTCGGCAGCTTTGAGCCGGAGATGGTCAGCTATGAGTATGGCACGGTGGAGAGCTGCGCGGACGACATCGTCCATGTGTCCGGCCTTAGCCGCGCCAAGTACGGTGAACTGCTGGAATTTGAAAACGATGTCTATGGCATTGCCCTGGACATGAGCTTAAACGGCGTCAGCGCGGCCTTGTTAAGCCGCGGCTCCAGTGTGGTTCCGGGCAGCATTGCCCGGGGAACCGGCCGTGTGGCCGACGTCTGCGTGGGCCGGGAACTTTTGGGCCGGGTGATCGATCCCATCGGCCGTCCTCTGGACGGGCTGGAGCTGGAGGTCCGCGAGTACCGGGCTGTGGAGTCCCCTGCCCCGGCTATTATGGACCGCGCTCCGGTGGACACCCCTCTGGAGACCGGTATCCTGGCTGTGGACAGCATGATTCCCATCGGCCGCGGCCAGCGTGAGCTGATCATCGGCGACCGGCAGACCGGCAAGACGTCCATCGCCCTGTCGGCCATGATCAACCAGAAGGATTCCGGCGTCATCTGCGTTTACTGCGCTATCGGCCAGAAGGCCAGCAGCGTGGCAAACTTGGTGCGCGAGCTGGAGGAGAACGGAACCATGAAGCACAGCATCGTGGTAGCCTCCACCGCAGCCGACAGCGCCGCCATGCAGTATCTGGCCCCTTATGCCGCCTGTGCTGTGGCGGAATATTTTATGTTAAGGGGCAGGGACGCCCTGGTGGTCTACGACGATCTGTCCAAGCACGCCGTGGCCTACCGCGCCATGTCCCTGCTGCTGCGCCGCCCCTCCGGCCGTGAGGCCTATCCCGGCGACGTATTTTATCTGCATTCCCGTCTGCTGGAGCGAGCAGCCCGGCTTTCCGATGAGAAAGGCGGCGGCTCCATGACAGCCCTGCCGATCATTGAGACCATGGCAGGCGATATTTCCGCTTACATTCCGACCAACGTGATTTCCATCACCGACGGTCAAATTTACTTAGAGAGCGAACTTTTCCATTCCGGCGTGCGTCCGGCCGTAAACGTAGGCTTGTCCGTATCCCGAGTGGGCCGGGCGGCTCAGTATTCGGCCATGAAGAAGGTGTCCGGGAGCCTCCGCCTGGAGGTGGCCCAGTACCGCGACATGGCGGTGTTCGCCCAGTTCGGCGCCGATGTGGACGCTGCGACCAAGAAGCTCCTCGACCGGGGCGACCGGATGACGGAGCTGCTCAAGCAGGGCAAGGAGGATATCCTGAAGCTTTCCGGCCAGACGGCTCTCCTGCTGGCTTTCCAGATGGACGTGCTCTCAAAGATACCGGTGAAGGCCGTGTCCGCTTTCAAGAGAGAGATGCTGAAGCACTTGTATGGCAACAGCTATGCGCTGATGAATACGATCGATACGACCCATGACTTGAATGAAAAGACGGAGGCCGCCCTTAAAAAGGCGATTCAGGCATTTGCAGACAGCTGGGAGGGTTGATGGATGCAGAGTGTAAGTGAGATTCGGCATCATATCAGTGCCGTAGATCAGACGAGGAAGATTACCAATGCCATGCAGATGGTCTCCTCGGCCCGGATGAAAAAGTTTGCCGTCCACATTCCCTACAACAACCTTTATTTTTCCCGTCTTCAGTCGGCGATGAAGGATATCCTGGAGCTGTCGCAGAATGTGGAGCATCCCTATCTGCAGACCCACCGCGGCCACCGGCGCACCTATATCGTGATCGCCGGCGATAAGGAGATGGCGGGCAGCTACAACAACAACATCCTGAACATGGCCTATGAGGACATTCAGAAGAACCCGCAGCGCTATGTGGTGACCGTAGGAATGATCGCCACCCAGTTTTTCCGCAAGCGGGGGATGGAGCCCGACCTGGTGATCCCCGGCGTGGCCCAGAACCCTACGCTGTATAATGCCAGCCAGCTGGCCTATCCGGTCATGGAGCTGTTCGATGAGAACAAGACCGATGAGATCTATATGTTCTTTACCCTGTACTGCGGAGAGGACGGACATCCGGTCAATGAACCGCGCAAGAGCCGCCTGCTGCCGATCCGTCTGACGGATTTCCAGAAGGTGAAGTCTTATGAAACCCTGCACGACGTGATCTATAATCCGTCGCCCCAGGAGGTGTTCGACCAGCTGGTCCCCCAGTTTGTCATTTCCCGCATTTATGACGCCCTGGTGCAGTCCTACGCGGCGGAGCACTACGCCAGGATGAACGCCATGCAGAGCGCCACGAAGAATGCGGACGAGCTGTTAGGAAAGCTGCGCCTGGATATGAATATGGCCAGGCAGACACAGATTACCAACGAAATTGCCGAGATCAGCGGCAGCGGCGCCGCGATACAGGACGCCGAAACGGAAACCAAGGAGGTGCCGCCCATGGAGAACAACAATCTCCAAGAAGCTGTTATTTCTAGAATCAGCGGCCCTGTTCTGACTGTACAGTATCCTGCCAGTGAGGAATTCCGCATCCATGACCTGTTGGTCACGGAGACAGGGGTTCATCTGGAGGTGGCTTCCCACACTGCGCCTGGCGAGTGCCGGTGCATCGCAATGGAGTCCACCTACGGCCTTAGCTGCGGAATGAAGGTGACCAACACCCATTCCTGCATCCAGGTACCTGTCGGCGAACAGACATTGGGCCGCGTAGTGGATGTGCTGGGCCATCCCATTGACAATGGCCCGGAGATGACGGGGGAAAAATGGGGAATTTACCGCCCTGCCCCTGCTTTTGAGGATCTGAGCTCCAAGACGGAGTTCTTTGAGACCGGAATCAAGGTCATCGACCTTCTGACGCCCTATGCCAAGGGCGGTAAGATCGGCCTGTTCGGAGGCGCCGGCGTAGGAAAGACGGTGCTGATCATGGAGTTGATCTACAATATCGCCAAGCAGCACGGCGGTTATTCTGTGTTCACCGGCGTCGGAGAGAGAAGCCGTGAAGGCAACGACCTGATTCATGATATGACGAATTCGGGAGCCATCGAGCGGACGGCCCTGGCCTTCGGCCAGATGAACGAGCCGCCGGGATCCCGTATGCGCGTGGCCATGACTGGCCTTACGATGGCGGAGTATTTCCGCGATGTGATGAACCAGGACGTGCTTCTGTTCATCGACAATATTTTCCGTTACGTCCAGGCCGGAAACGAGGTATCGGCTATGCTGGGCCGCATGCCTTCGGCCGTAGGCTATCAGCCTACGCTGGCGGAGGAACTGGGCGAGCTGGAGGAGAGGATTACCTCCACCCGAAACGGCTCCATCACTTCGGTGCAGGCCATTTACGTGCCGGCCGATGACTTGACGGACCCGGCTCCCGTCACGATCTTCTCCCATCTGGATGCGACGACGGTTCTGTCCCGCAGCATTGCGGAGATGGGCATCTACCCGGCGGTGAGTCCCCTGGAGTCCAGCTCCCGCATCCTCGATCCCTCCATTGTGGGCGAGGAGCATTACGAGGTGGCCAGACGGGTGCAGGAGAGCCTGCAGCGCTACAACGAGCTGAAGGACATCATCGCGATCCTGGGCATGGATGAACTGGGCGAGGAGGACAGGAAGATTGTCTACCGTGCCAGAAAGATCCAGCAGTTCTTGTCCCAGCCGATGAACGTGGCTGAGACCTTTACCGGCAAGCCCGGACGCTTCGTGCCGCTCAAGGACACGATCCGCAGCTTTAAGGCCATTGTGGACGGCGAGGTGGACGATCTGCCCGAGTCCGCATTCACCATGGTCGGCGACATTGACGAGGCCATAGCGAAGGCTAAGGAGATGACGAAGAATGGCTGATAATACCTTTGTTTTTGAGATCTTTACACCGGAGCACAGCTTTTTTACCGGAACCATCGAGGCCCTGACCTTTACGGCCCAGGACGGAGGCGAGTGGACGGTCTTAAAGGATCATGAGCCCATGATCGCCGTCCTGCAGCCCGGCGTGGTGAAGATCAAAAAAGACGGGCAGTGGAAGGACGCCATCAGCTCAGAGGGCTATATGGAGGTCAGCTCCCGCGGAGTGGTACTCTTTGCCCGTACCTGCGAGTGGCCGGAGGACGTGGATCGCAACCGCGCCGAGAGGGCGCGTCTGGAGGCCGAGGAGGCCCTGCGCCAGAGCCACAGCCTGGCGGAATTCCGCGCCAATCAGGCGATGTTGGCCAGAGCCATGGCAAGGCTCCGCAACAGCCGTACCCACAGCAGTCGGAAATAATAAAAATGAGAGGATATTTTCCTGAAACGGAAATGTCCTCTCATTTTTTGCAGCTATTTTGTTCAGGTTTCTATGTCTTTCCGCAGGATATAAAGGCGGCGGGAAGATTACTTCTCACGATGCTTCAGGGCCGCCGCTATGAAGCCCTTAAACAGTGGGGCCGGGCGGTTGGGCCGGGACTTGAATTCCGGGTGTGCCTGCGTCCCGATGAACCAGGGATGGGAGGGCAGCTCGCACATCTCCACAATCTGGCCGTCCGGGGAAAGCCCGGATAAAAGCATACCGTTTTCGGTCAGAATCCGGCGATAATCATTATTGACTTCATAGCGGTGTCTGTGACGCTCATGTATTTCGCTCTGGCAGCCGTATACCTGATAGGCCAGACTTTCCGGATTGAGCACGCAGGGGTAGGAACCGAGACGAAGGGTGCCGCCAATATCTGTGATTCCATTCTGGTCAGGCATCAAATGAATCATCGGATGAGTGGTGGATGGATTCAATTCGGCGCTGTGTGCGTCGGCGAAGCCGATCACATTGCGGGCAAATTCCACGATAGCCAGCTGCATGCCCAAACACAGACCCAGAAAGGGAATCTGATGCTCTCTGGCATAGCGGATGGCAGAGATTTTGCCTTCTATGCCGCGGTCGCCGAATCCGCCGGGCACCAGGATGCCGTCAGCATCCTGCAGGTATTCGGCAGCGTTTTCATCGGTGACAAGTTCTGAATCCACCCAGTGAATATGGACGGTGGTGCGGTTGGCCACCCCTGCATGGCGCAGGGCCTCGACTACGCTGATATAGGCGTCATGGAGGGAGACATATTTTCCTACCAGGGCAATGTTTACCTCGTGGAGGGGATTCTTCCAGTCGTCAATCATGGCTTTCCATTCGTCTAAGTCCGGTTCCGGGCAGGGGATGTGCAGGCAGTCGCAGGCCGCCTGAGCCAAATGTTCCTTCTCCATATCCAGGGGAACCTCATAGAGAATGTCGCAGTCAAGATTCTGCAGTACATGATTGGGGGCCACATTGCAGAACTGAGCAATTTTTTCCCGCAGACGGGCATCCATCGGATATTCAGAGCGACATACCAGAATATCCGGCTGCAGGCCCATGCCCTGCATGGTTTTGACGCTGGCCTGGGTAGGCTTGGTCTTCATTTCGCCGGATGCCTTTAAGTAGGGAATCAGCGTCACATGGATCAGGCAGGTATTTTCCCGGCCTACATCGTGCTGAAACTGGCGAATGGCCTCTAAAAAGGGCTGACTCTCGATATCGCCTACGGTGCCGCCCACCTCAATGATGGCGATCTCCGTGCGGGAGTCTGCTTCGTTGGAAAAATTGCGGTAGACGCGGCTCTTGATCTCGTTGGTGATATGCGGAATTACCTGAACCGTCCCGCCGCCAAAGTCGCCCCGGCGCTCCTTAGACAGTACAGTCCAATAGATTTTGCCTGTGGTGACGTTGGAATTTTTTGTCAGATTTTCGTCGATGAAACGCTCATAGTGTCCCAAATCCAGATCGGTCTCCGCACCGTCGTCGGTGACGAAGACTTCACCGTGCTGGATCGGATTCATGGTGCCGGGATCGATATTGATGTAGGGATCGAATTTCTGCATGGTTACAGAATATCCCCTGGCTTTCAAAAGTCTTCCCAGCGAAGCGGCGGTGATTCCCTTCCCCAGTCCGGAAACAACGCCGCCGGTTACAAATACATACTTTACCGGCATAAACGGTCCTCCTTATGCTCCTCTTACTGTTAGAGAGTGTGTAGTACAAGCCGAAAAGTACAGACAATCCACATATCGATTCTTCCCAACTATCATTATGTGGTGGTGAAATGCTGCGGAGCCTTCGCTCCACCCTGCTATCGGGCGTTCGCCCTATGTACAGCTGCCCATCCGAGAATTTGCTCATGCCTGGCGGCATGGCAATTCTCTCTTGGACATCTGTACGCACGGCTCTTTTAGAACCCTTCAAGTTGTCGCCGTGCGTTAGCTTGATTCCGCTTCGCTCCATCGCGCTATCGGGCGTTCGCCCTATGTACAGCTGTCCATCCGAGAATTTGCTCATGCCTGACGGCATGGCGATTCTCTCCTGGACATCTGTACGCACGGCTCTTCGCTGACGATTATACTACCGATTCTTTGGGTTTGCTAGATGGTATTTGAAAAATTTTGGCTTTGGTGTATTGGGAGGATGGCTGTCTGCTTTTCGTCAGGGTTTTGCTTCATTGGTTCATTGGTCAAAAATGTCTTTTGATCAAATCGCCGTATATAAAAAATAATCTCTATTCTACCTCACCATTCCTGCTTTCGTCAAGAAAAGTTTCCGGCAATGACAAAATCATCAATAGCAGAATCAATATATGTTGGGGCGAAAGGTCTTTGCTCCTCTGATACCAGACTTTCCTGCATGGCGAGCTGCCGCAGCCTGCATTTTGCGGGGCCATATCGGCTTCGGCGACTGGCCACTGCCTTTGGAGCCGGAGCCGATATGGCCCCCGCTTTATAAAACCTTTATATTCTGAACGTAAGTTTTTCACAAACTCCGTATTGATTTCTGGGCTTTGCTTCACTATAATGATAAGAAGGGAACGGTACGGCATTTTAGTGAGTCGGATTCCCGGATATAGGAGAACAATACGTATGAATGATAGAAACAATCTTAATGGCAGGCGTGATAATAATGGGAAAAAACAGGGAGGCAGCAATCAGCCGATTTTTACCCTCCTGTTTTTAATTATAGGGGTTATGATTCTGATGTATGCAACCAGCGGTCTGTTCAGCTCGGAGACAGCCAATGAGATCACATATACGGAGTTCATACAATATGTGGATGAAGGCAAAGTGGAATCGGTAGTTCTCTCCGATTACACGATAGAAATTTATATGAAGGATGATGCCTCTGCCAACCCTATGCTCAATATGTGGAGTTCCTCCGATGAGCCGGATTACTATACCGGCATGGTGGGCGACGAGGAGGAACTTAAAAATTATCTGATGGAGAAAGGCGTTGAGTTGGACGGCCAGATCCCGACCAGCGGCAATCCTCTGGTGGAGATGCTGTTGGCCTACGGACTGCCGATTTTGATTCTGGTGGCCTTTTATGCCTTTATGATGAAAAAAAGCGGCGGAATGATGGGAGGCCTGGGCAAGAGTACGGCCAAGGTCTATGTTCAGCAGGAGACAGGGGTGACCTTTAAGGATGTGGCAGGTCAGGACGAAGCGCAGGAATCCCTGATGGAGATTGTGGATTTTCTGCATAATCCCAGCCGTTACTCCAAGATAGGTGCCAAGCTGCCCAAGGGCGCACTTCTGGTGGGCCCTCCCGGTACAGGAAAAACGCTGCTTGCCAAGGCTGTGGCCGGTGAGGCCAAGGTGCCGTTTTTCTCACTGTCCGGTTCGGATTTCGTAGAGATGTTCGTCGGCATGGGCGCTTCCCGTGTCCGTGACCTGTTTAAGCAGGCGCAGCAGAATGCTCCCTGCATTATCTTTATTGACGAGATCGATGCCATCGGAAAGAGCCGCGACAGCCGTTATGGAGGCGGGAACGACGAACGTGAGCAGACGCTGAATCAGCTGCTGTCCGAGATGGATGGTTTTGACTCGGCCAAGGGTGTATTTATTCTGGCGGCGACCAACCGTCCGGAGATTTTGGACAAGGCACTGCTTCGCCCCGGTCGTTTTGACCGCCGGATTATTGTAGAAAAACCGGATTTAAAGGGTCGTGTCAATATTCTGAAGGTGCATTCCAAGGATGTGCTGATGGATGATTCCGTGGATCTGGAAGCTATAGCTCTGGCTACATCCGGAGCCGTGGGCTCGGATCTGGCCAATATGATCAATGAGGCGGCCATCAATGCGGTCAAAAAGGGCAGAAATGTGGTGACCCAGGCTGATCTGTTCGAGGCTGTGGAAGTGGTTCTGGTAGGTAAGGAAAAGAAGGACCGCATCATGGGTGAGCAGGAGCGCAAGATCGTCTCCTACCACGAAGTGGGACATGCCCTGGTCAGCGCTCTGCAGAAGGATGCCGAGCCGGTACAGAAAATCACTATTGTGCCCCGCACTATGGGGGCTCTGGGCTATGTGATGAATGTCCCGGAGGAAGAGAAGTTTATGAATACCAAGGCGGAGCTGCACGCCATGCTGGTGCAATTTTTAGCCGGGCGTGCCGCCGAGGAGCTGATTTTTGATACGGTGACCAATGGAGCTGCCAATGATATAGAGAGGGCGACGGCTGTGGCGCGGGCTATGGTTACCCAGTATGGTATGTCGGATGAGTTTGGCCTGATGGGACTGGAGTCCATTGAGAGCCGCTATCTGGACGGCCGTCCGGTTCAAAATTGCGCAGACCGCACAGCTGCCGAAGTGGATGAGGTGGTCAAAAAAATGCTCAGGGAGGCCTATGAGGAGGCGAAAAACCTGCTGTCGCAGAACATTGACGCTTTGCACCGCATTGCGGCGTACCTGATTAAAAAAGAGACCATCACCGGCAAGGAGTTTATGGATATTTATCACGAAGTCCTGAAGGAGCGCGAGGAGAACAAGAAAGCCGCTGAGGCTGCCGAGGCCCAGAGTCAGACAGAAGAAGATCAGACGAAAGAAAATCAGGCGGAAGAAAATCCGGCAGCGGAAGGCCAGACGGAAGAAGCCCCGTCGGAAACGAGAACAGCGCAAGAAAATCCGGCGGAGAAAGACCAGTGATCCGGTGACAAGATTATAGCGAAGATTTTCAGAGGAGGATATTCCATGAATTTGGTGTCCTCCTCTTTGCGACGGAGGGAAGGGAGAGAAGAATGACCTTTAATATAGAGGAAGAACTGAAAAAGCTGCCGGCTTCACCGGGCGTGTATCTGATGCACGACAGCCGCGATGAGATCATCTATGTGGGCAAGGCCATCAGCCTGAAAAATCGTGTGCGTCAGTATTTTCAGAGCAGCAGAGGCAAGACAGCCAAGATCCAGCAGATGGTGCATAATATTGCCTGGTTTGAATATATCCTGACGGATTCGGAGATGGAGGCTCTGGTGCTGGAATGCAACCTGATCAAGGAGCACAGACCTAAGTACAACACCATGCTGGTGGATGACAAGAGCTACCCCTACATCAAAGTGACGGTGCAGGAGGAGTTTCCCCGCATTCTTTTCTCACGGGATATGAAGAAGGACAAATCCCGGTATTACGGACCTTATACCAGCGCGGGGGCGGTGAAGGATACCATAGAGCTTTTGCATAAGCTGTTCAGAATCCGCACCTGCCGGAGGAATCTGCCGGCGGATATCGGCAAAGCAAGACCCTGTCTCAATTACCACATCAAACAGTGCGACGCCCCCTGCCAGGGATATATTTCCAGAGAAGAGTACCGGGAGTCGGTGCAGAAAGCCATGGATTTTCTCGGCGGCAATTTTGAACCGATTATTCGCTCTCTGGAGGAGCAGATGAATGCCTGCGCCGAAAGGCTGGACTTCGAGACGGCTGTGACATACCGCGAGCTTTTAAATAGTGTAAAGCACATCGCCCAGAAACAGAAGATCACCGATGCCTCGGGAAATGAAGACCGCGACGTGATCGCTATGGCCAGGGAGAAACAGGATGCGGTGGTGCAGGTATTCTTTGTCCGCGGTGGCAAGATGATCGGGAGAGACCATTGTTATCTGACTATCGACGAGGACGAGACGGACGGCCATGTGCTGGGCGAATTCGTCAAGCAGTTTTATGCCGGCACGCCAGTCATTCCGCGGGAGCTGTTTCTGCAGCATCCGGTGGAGGATGAGGAGCTGATTGCCTCCTGGCTCAGCAAAAAAAGAGGTCAAAAGGTGACGCTTCGCACTCCATTAAAGGGGGAGAAGGCCAGGATGGTGGAGCTGGCTGCCCGCAATGCCCGTCTGGTTCTGGATCAGGACAGGGAAAAGCTGAAGCGGGAGGAGGTGCGCACCAGCGGGGCGGCCAGACAGCTGGCGGAGCTTCTGGGGCTGGAGGGCTGTGTGCGCATGGAGGCATACGATATTTCCAACATCAGCGGAGTTCAGTCCGTGGGCTCCATGGTAGTCTATGAAAAAGGAAAGCCTAAGCGCTCGGACTATCGGAAATTCCGTATTCGCTATGTGGAGGGTCCCAACGACTATGCTTCCATGGAAGAGGTGCTGACCAGACGCTTTACGCACGGGCTGGAGGAGAAGGCTGCCGGCGGTGCAGGGGAAGGAAGTTTTGACCGGTTTCCGGACTTGATCCTGATGGACGGCGGCAAGGGACAGGTGGGAATAGCCGAGGGCGTCCTCGAAAAGCTGGGACTTGCCATTCCGGTGTGCGGTATGGTGAAGGATGACAATCATCGGACTCGAGGACTGTATTTTCACAATCGGGAAGTACCTTTGGACCGCCACGGGGAGAGCTTTCAGCTGATCACGAGGATTCAGGACGAGGCGCATCGCTTTGCCATTGAATACCACCGCAATCTGCGCGGCAAAGCACAGATTCATTCTGTGCTCGATGACATAGAAGGAATCGGACCGGTGCGCCGCAAGGCGCTGATGCGCAGCTTCAAGACCATAGAGGCCATCCGCAGTGCGTCGCAGGAGGAGCTGGCCCAGGCCCCCGAGATGAATGCCCGGGCTGCCAGAGCAGTGTACGACTTTTTCCACGGAACCGGAAAAAAGGAAGAGACCCTGCAGCCTGAAGTTGAGGGATGACAGCGGCGAGGAGTTTGTGCGCCACTTGAACTTATCTCCTTCTTATGTTAATATAGATTCATTGAGACCAGATTATCAGCCGGCGCGAGGGGGCGGCCGGTCCGGCCGAGGCGGAAGCAGCCCGGCCGAAGAAAGGAGAAGGTATGGCGGTTACGGTTACCGATGTGATTAAGAAATATAATCTTCGCTCCTTGACTCCGGAAATATGTACGGACGACATTCGGATCAATCATTCGGATATTAATCGTCCGGCTCTGCAGCTGGCCGGATATTTCGATCATTTTGGCAAGGAAAGAGTACAGATTATCGGTCTGGTGGAATACACATATATCGAGACCATGGAAAGGGAGCGCAAGCTTCAGGTTTTTGACACACTCTTTGCCGGAAAGATCCCCTGTCTGGTCTATTGCCGCAGTCTGGAGCCCGATGAAGAGATTGTGGAGCTGGCCAGGCGTTATGAGGTGCCCATTCTGGTTTCGGATATGATCACTTCGGATTTTATGGGAGAGATTATCCGCTGGCTGAAGGCGCAGCTGGCGCCGATGATTTCGATCCACGGCGTGCTGGTGGAGGTTTATGGCGAGGGCGTTCTGATCATGGGCGAGAGCGGCATAGGCAAGAGCGAGGCTGCTCTGGAGCTGATTCGGCGAGGCCACCGTCTGGTGACGGACGATGTGGTGGAGCTGCGCAAGGTCAGCGATGATACGCTGGTGGGCAGCGCTCCGGATATCACCAGGCATCTGATCGAGCTGCGTGGCATAGGCATCGTGGATGTAAAGGCTCTGTTTGGAGCAGCGGCGGTAAAGAATACGCAGAGCGTCGACATGGTGATCAAGCTGGAAGAGTGGAGCAGGGATAAGGAGTACGACAGGCTGGGGCTGGAGGAACAGTATATCGAGTTCCTTGGCAATAAAGTGGTCTGCTACAATATTCCAATCCGCCCGGGCCGCAACCTGGCGGTCATCGTGGAGTCGGCTGCAGTCAACTCCCGCCAGCGCAAGATGGGATACAACGCTGCACAGGAGCTCTACAAGAGAGTACAAAGAAGTCTGGAATTGTCGGAGAACGAATAATGGATTTCGCTAGAGAGCTGAGTATGTTGGCCGGAGACAGGGTAAGCGCAGAGGAACCTTTAAGCAGGCATACGACCTTTCGCATCGGAGGACCTGCGTCATACTTTGTGACGCCGGCAGATGAAGAGGAGCTGGCTGCGGTGATTGCTCTGTGCCGCCGTTTTCAGGTACCCTTTTTCCTGCTGGGAAACGGCAGCAACCTGCTGTGTGCTGACGACGGATATGGCGGTGTGGTTGTGAATACCACAGCCTGCTTGAATGGGATAAAGACAGAAGGAGACAAGGTGAGGGCTTGCGCCGGTGCGCTGCTTGGCAGTGTGGCCAGGGAGGCTATGGCCGCCGGTCTTACGGGCTTCGAATTTGCCGCCGGGATTCCCGGGAGCGTGGGCGGAGCCATGGTGATGAATGCCGGAGCCTACGGCGGAGAGATGAGTCAGGTGACGGAATGGGTCCGCGTACTCACACCGGAGGGTCACATACTTACCCTGGCGGCTGATGAGATGGATTTCGGCTATCGCCGCAGCGCGGTGCGCGGCAGCGGCTGGATTGTGCTGGAGGCCTGCTTTGCGCTGAAAGCGGGCGATCGGGAGGAGATCCGCGCCCGGATGGACGAGCTGGCGGCGAGAAGGCGGGAAAAACAGCCCTTAGAATATCCCAGCGCCGGCAGCACCTTTAAGCGGCCGGCCGGCTATTTTGCAGCCCGTCTGATCGAGGATGCCGGTCTGAAGGGGTGCAGCGTGGGAGGCGCCTGTGTGTCGGAAAAACATGCGGGATTTGTGATCAATCGGGGCGGCGCCACGGCTAAGGATGTGCTGGCCTTGTGCCAGCTTATAAAGAAGCGGGTAAAGGAGCAGGCCGGCGTGGAGCTGCAGATGGAAGTGGAAGTTTTAGGAGGCAGGGAATGTCATTTTCCTCCGATGTAAAGGCGGAGCTGGCTGACAATTACAGCAGCGCCCGTCATTGCCAGATTGCCGAAATTGCCGCCATGCTCAGTATGGACGGACAGATTTTCGAAAATACAAGAGGTGGGCGGACGGTGATCTTGCGCACGGAAAATCTTGCAGTCGCCAGAAAGTACTTTACTTTATTAAAAAAAACCTTTAATATAGAAGCGGATATTTTGATACGCCGCAGTGTTGTTCAGCAAAAGAGCCGAAGCTATCATTTATATGTGACGAGAGCGGAGGATGCGGACCGTATTATCAATGCGGCTCGGATGAAGCCGCTGACAGAGCCGGGACAGTGGATTCCCGGCGGACTGATTCTGCAAAATGACTGCTGCCGCAGAGCGTTTCTGCGGGGAGCCTATCTGGCGGCCGGTTCCATGAGCAACCCGGAAAAGGGATATCACTTTGAGATTGCCTGCGCGGTGAGAGAAAAGGCAGAGCAGCTGAGTGAGGTGCTGTCCACTTTTGGGATCGAGGGCAGAATCATTCTGCGCAAGAAATATCATGTCCTCTATGTCAAGGAGGGCGATCAGATTGCCGATATTCTCAATCTGATATCGGCCCACGTCTCTTTGATGAAGCTGGAAAACATTCGGATTCTGAAGGAGATGAGGGAAACAGTAAATCGGCAGGTTAATTGCGAAACTGCCAATCTTGAGAAGACGACTTCAGCTGCCTACGGACAGATCAATGATATTTTGCTGATTCAGGAAAAGATGGGTTTGGACAGTCTGCCGGAGCTTTTGCGGGAGACGGCCGAAGCCCGGCTGAATTGGCCGGATGTGTCCCTGAAAGAATTGGGGAGCCTTTTGGACCCGCCGGTGGGCAAATCCGGAGTCAATCATCGTCTGCGCAGACTGAAGGAGCTAGCAGACAGCTTACGAGTGAACGAGGAGGATGTATCATGTTGACAAAAAACATCACAGTGGAGCTTCCGACAGACCATGAATCCAGGCCGGTGGCACTTTTGGTACAGGTGGCGAGCCAATATGAGAGTGTTATCCATATGGAAAACGGTTCGATCCGCGCCAATGCCAAGAGTATTATGGGCATGATGGCCTTTGGTCTGAAAAAGGGCATGGAGGTTCGCGTGACAGTGGACGGGAAAGATGAGGCAGATGCTATGGCTGCAATGGAAAAACAGCTGGGTCGTGCTTGTTGATAGAGGCATCACAAAAAGCAGCGCTGCATTTTTAGAGCAGCGCTGTTTTATTGTTAGGCCAAGGGCCTGTTTCCATTGTGTAGTTTTTCGTGTTCCGAAAAACGGAACTTTGGAAACAAAAAACCACCTGCTATGCAGGTGAGTCAGCGTTGCTTTAGCTTACAGTAAAAAACC
>CALWGV010000098.1 GCA_944380185.1 uncultured Lachnospiraceae bacterium | reverse complement strand
AGAATCTTCGGGGTTGGAATATACTGTTTTGTTGTCAAGGTACTTGATGTTTCTTGGTTTTGCTTCGCTGTCTCGCTGACAGCTTGTATATACTACCACACCCTTCCAGACTTGTCAACAGCTTTTTACGACTTTTTTTCATTTTTTTCGAGGTTTTTTTACCGTGCATAAATTCCATTGATTTCCTGGATAAAAAGTGAAGCAGCCAGAGAAAAGAGACGCCCTTTTCGCCATATCAGCATGCCCCCAACTGTGTGCTCCGGCACAAGAGGGATAAATTTCAGGCACTTATTCTCATAGAGTTTCGCCTCTTCCTCCACACAGCAGGCACAGCCCATTCCTTCAGCTATCATAGGTATTGCATCCGCCAGCCGGGCACTGCTCAAGAGAATATTCAATTCCGCCTCTTGCTTTCCCATATATTTTACAATCTGCATTCTTATTTCTTTTTTTAAAGGGAAAATCAGTGGATATTCGGCCGCAGCTGTATATTCAATTGCTTTTTCCTCCGCCAGAGGATGCTCTTCGCTTAAAAGAAGCCCCCATCTTCCTTTTTCCGGAAGGTTTATGTAATCGTATTCTGCGGTATCACAAGATTTCTGCACAAGGCCCAGGTCTATCATCCCCTTTTCCAGATGTTCATGAAGAGCTGCCTCTGCTTCATAATATATTATATGAAATTCAACCGACGGGTACTTTTCCGAAAAGCGCTGCATCGATTTTGCCAAGGAAGCCTCCCCTGCGATCTGCAATACACCTACTGCCACCAGGCCGCTGACGCTATCTTTTTCCCCCGCAAAACTCTGTTTAGCCCTATCGGCCAGTTCAATAATTTCTTCCGCCTGCTGTTTAAACAAAGCGCCGTCGCTGGTGAGCATCAAGCCTTTTCTTCCCCGAATCATCAGCGTGGTACCCAGCTCCCGCTCCAACTCCATGAGCTGGCGGCTGAGCGTTGGCTGTGTCACATGTAGATTTTCCGCCGCTCGAGTAATATTTCCCTCCCTTGCCGCTGCCAAAAAATATCGCAATGTCCGCAATTCCATGTTCTTCTCCTTTTAAACCGGTCTATTCCCCATATGACTTTTTTCTTAAATGCAATTAATAATTAGCAAGATTCTCTGTCGTATCAATCAGGATATAGCAATCCTCCCCCACATTTTGCAGGACAAAAATCATATCTTCTTCTGGAATTGATATGCAGCCCATGGTATAAGGATTTTGTCCATTGCAATGCAGGAAAATGCAGCTTCCTTTGTCGGCAATCCCCTGCGTATTGTACTCGATAAACAGGCAGTAACGATAGGAGTCTCCGTAGTCGATGAGGTGCTCGCCAAATTCCTCATTCCAATCCCTGTCCGCCACATCGTCACGGACCAGCTGATTGTAATAGCGGGAATCACTGTCCCCCACCCACCAGTAATGCTCGTCCACTTGGGTGTAAGGTTCTCTTGAGCCCGGATCACTGCCCAGGCCAAAGGGAGTGGAAACATGATATAGACCGGTGGGTGTTTTTCTGTCTCCCTGCCGTTCCTTATCAATGCCGTTATACCCGACATAGCCGTCCGTGCGCAGGATTTCCTCCCACCGGCCATCTGTCAGCTGGTGCATTGTCACCACAGCCTCTCTGCTTTCCGCTGTATCTGTCTCCACGACAATCAGCTGGGTCGCCTCATCAGCCACTTCCAGATCTGCCACAAAGGACTCCTCTTGCGAGACATCTGCCGGCTGCGTCTGTACTGCTGTCTCCCTCTCTTTTTCTTCTTCTGTTGCCGGCTCTGTCTCCGCTGTATCCTTCTCCTGCAGGCTTTCCGTCTCCGGGATGGTTTCTTCTATATCTTCCGCCGCCGCTGTCGTCCCTTCAATTCGTTCTGCTTCTGTTTGTTCTGCTTGATTTTGTGCTGCACAGCCTTGTGCGGATAAACTTATCACGCCAAAGCAGCAGAGCATCAGTCCTGCCATTTTACATGTTTTTTTGATTTTATCTATCATTTTTATTTCATCCTCTATTTAATCCCTTGCATCATCTGTTGCTCCGTTGCCATCGGTGTATTATGGAAGGAATAAGTCTTTTGATGGTTCTTTTGATTGTTGATTTTAAAAAAATGTTGAATAATAAATAAAAGTCTACTATATGAAGTACGCTCCAAGTCAATATCTATCCCCCTATGAAAGTAATAAAAATTTATTTTTAGCCATAAACCCTGGGTTATGGACTGTCCCATGTTTTTCTTTTTTCCTTTTATATTTTTTTGACAATCACCGCGTCTCATGGTACAATCGTTTTAAAATACCAGTTCTAAGGGGAAAGGATGTGACAATTATCCATGAATGTTCTGGAATTAAGCATTGCTGGAAAATCCGGCAGAGAAAAAGCCACCTTTCTGTCACTGATGGCCGATCCAAATCTGCCCACCTCCGGCGAAGTGCCCTGTGAAGGCATTTCCACTGCAAAAATGAAACTGCGCATTGCACGAGACCTGGGAACGAGTACACGGGAGGCCGCAGCATGACCGCCCGCAACGGCATTCGCTCCACCCTCCGAGCCAAGGGTCGGTCAGCGCTCTTTGCCATACTTATTCTGACTCTCACCATGTCCCTGACGCTGGGGCTGGGCATGTATGCTTACAGCATCAGCTCTTTGCATATTCTGGACCAAAACTACACCTCCATCGCCCTGGTAGAATATATGGGCAGTGCCTATCCCGACCAGGACACGGCGGATCCTTATGCCCGGGAAGCTTCCCAAATTCTCGAGGACAAGCGAATTGACTCAATAGACGGCGTCGTCTCCTGGGCAAAAACAGACGTCACCCTGGCAGAACTGCAGGGCTATCACCGTGACAAAGGTACGATTCCCTATGAGGACAGAGCTGTACTGACCGTCACCGGTTTTGCTCCCCTGACACAGACAGGCTATCATATTGTCAGGTCAGATCAGCTGAGATGTGTAGGCATCCAGAAAACAGTCAATGAAGTCACCCTATACGGACCGGAAGGAGAAATTCAGGGCTCAATCCCTCTGATCCGCCGCGATGCCCAGGGCTACTACCAGCTTGCCTCCGATGAAAATCTGCAAGCGGAGCGCGTGAACATCGCCGAGGAAGATCTTCCGCAGGCTTATTATCTGGACGGAAATACCGGGCGTGGTTACGGGCAGGGCTATTACGGGCTCGATCTGACCGCCCTGGGATGGGAACTGGGGGAAGACTGGGTGCCCAGTCTGGGATATCAGATCGGCAGCGATCAATATGCCGTTTATGAGACCTATACTTACGGTTACAGCGCCCGAGTTGTCCAATACCTGTACAGTCACAGTCAGACACCTTCGATGCTGATGGTCGAGATAAGCGGTACGGACTTTATCCCTGAGCGCGGGAAAACCTATCTGATCCACGGTACCTTCGTGGACAGCGCAAACGGCTACACCACCCTGTCTCTCCTCCCCTTCGATGACGACGGCACAGAGCCTTTCCGCGAGCTTTCCGGGGACAATGATCCTGCTCTGACCGACAGCATCTTCGTCCAGGCTGCCCGGACTTACGAAACTGTCAACAATTATGTGCGCCTTACTGCTTCCGATTCACTATCTGCCCTGGAGGAATTTCAGCAGGGAACCCTTACCCTTTCCGAAGGGCGTCTCCCCGAGGCCGGTGAAGGCAGCGTCTGTGCCGTGGACGGAAGGACTGCCGCCCAGCTGGGATTAGCAGTGGGAGACAATATCTCCGTCTCTATCTACTCCTCCTCATCCGATAATCGCTTCGACCTGACAAAATCGGATAGCCAGCGCACCTTGACAGTGGTTGGCATCACGGCCATGAACGAAGACTATTCTGGCTGTCTGTGGGTTTCCGCAGCGGAAGGCGGCTTTGATTCTCCTCTGTTTGGCTACCGCCTCGGCCAGGCTGTACTGCAAAACGCTCGGGGCAGACAGGCTGCCGATGAAATGCAGGCACTAATGTCCGAAGATGTACGCGTTACTCTCTATGATCAGGGCTATTCCGCAGCTGCAGCTCCTCTTCAGGCCATGGAGACCGCTTCTCTGGCCATAACCGCTGCCTCCATCTGCGGTACTGTAACTGTACTTTTCCTCTTTGCCTACCTCTTTGTGGGACGCCAGAAAGAAACCATAGATATACTTGTATCTTTGGGCACCCCTGCAGGCAAGATTCATTCGTGGCTTTTATCCGGGGCAGCTCTGATTGCCGCCGCATCTGCTTTGCTTGGGGCTCTAGCCGGCAGACTTTTCCTCGGCCGCGTTCTGTCTGCCGCTCTGTCTATTGCCGGAGATCTATATACTGTCGATCAGCGTTACAGCGAGGCTGCAGTCGGAATATCTGCCGCCGCTGCGTCCCTGGATACCGTTCCCGTCTGGCCTGCGCCTGCTGCTGGTCTCAGCGTATTTGCCGCTGCAATCCTTCTGTGCGTCATCAATCTGTCCCAGGCCCGGAAGCAATCTGCACCCAAGCGCGGACGTCTCTCGGCACATGTTCCCAGAGGAAAGACTTCCACTGTCGGCAAAGGGCCTCTGCGGTTTGCCCTTCTTTCGTCTCTGCGGGGCAGATGGCGCTCTCTGGTTGTCATCACCTCCGCCCTGGTGCTGACCTTCTTTCTGGGACTTTTAACCTCCTATTCTCAGGGCTGGCAGGAGCAAATAGATACCCTGTATGACAATGCAAAGCTGACCGGTCAGGTCACCAGCACTAACGGCCGGCAATCCACCCGTCTGACCATAAACGCAGCCAATGTCAGACTGCTGTGGGAGTCCGAGATGCTTGATCAGCTCTCTGCATCCATCGGCTGGAACTATTGGCTCAATGAGGAAATGCCTTCCTTTGGCCCCAGCTCCTTCGGCGAAGAGAACCGCAGAGAATGGATTGCTGCCCAGCCTCAGCTGGTGGCCCTGAATGACCTGTCTGCCGCCTCTGCCTTCTATTATAATGCCATGCCGGAGCTCACCTGGCTGGACGGATGGGATGAAAGTTTTCTGAAAAGCTCCGATTATTATCCGTTTTTCTACAGTATCTATTTCAACACCTTCGGCTATGGCGATGCAGTCGGCGGGGATCCCGTTCTCATCTATCCCTGCATCGCCGGCGAAAGCTTTTTGACCAATCACGGCTGCTCTCTGGGCGATACCTTTTCTGTCAATATTTCTTTTTCCTACGGAGACAGAACCACGGACATTGCCCTGCAGCTCGAAGCCGTAGCTTCCTATCCTGAGCAGGGAGATGCGGAAATCTATGTCCCTTTATCCTTTTGGATGACTCCCGACACCCTGATGGGTGAAGAAGATCCATTGCCGGAAGACAGACGAGTCACCAGTTTGTTCACCGATGAGGCCGGACGCGACGCCTACTTTTTTTCCATCACCAATTTCTCCACCTGTCGTTTCTCGCTGAAATCAGCCAGACAGCTGGAAGATTTCCGTCAATACCTGTCGGCGCAGGGGGTCAGCCAGGCAGGGCAGCTGGGACGCAACCGCACCACTATCCTTCTTCAGGATCAGAGCTTTGTTGAAACCGCAGCCGGTCTTAGACGATACATCAGTTTCAGCCGCCTTCTCTTTCCTGTTCTTTTCATCACCGTAAGCATCCTGGGCTTTGTCATCTCCTGGCTAATGATCAACGGCAGACGGATGGAATTTGCTATTCTGCGCGGGCTGGGCGCCTCCCGCAGTCAGGTTTTTCTCTCCTTTTTCCTTGAGCAAAGCTGCCTATGCCTGATCGGCTGTCTGATCGGCGGTCTGCTTCTCACCTTCCTCCGTCACGAAATCGTAACCTGGGCGGCTGCCGCCGCTTTTCTTCTCTGTTATCTTGTCGGCTGCGCCCTGTCGGTTCTGGCTGTGGGACGATCCAATCTGATGAGTCTGCTGTCGGAACGGGAATAGAGCAGACGTTTCCGTTTCCGGAGGCTATTTCCAAAAGCTTGCCCGATTCGATCAAAAAGGCATCGGGGCAGGATCCTCATCCTTGCCTCGATGCCTTGCTTTTCAGGAAAAACGCTCTCTCCGTCAGATCACAGCGACTGAAGCTGATATTTTTTCTCGTATTCCCTGCACTTATCTTCAAATTTTTCGTTGTTCTTATCGCGGACTCCCTTGAGATACTGATGGACATCGGAAAGACCTTCCTCCATTTCGATCTCGCAGCCTCCGATATTGGAACAATGATCTGCTATTCTTTCCAGATCGATCAGCAAATCTGAATAGATAAAGCCGATCTCCACCGTACACTCGCCGTCCTGCAGCCTCTTCGTGTGACGCAGACGCAGCTTATCGCGCATGGCGTCAATAACTTCCTCCAAAGGCTCAATATCGGCAGCCAGCTCCAGATTATCTTTCTCACATACCTTTACCGCCATATCTACGATCTCCTGTACGGCGGCGCACAGTACAGACAGCTCTTTTTTCGCCTTGTCAGAGAAAGCAATCTGCTTATCGCGCATTTCTTCCGCCGCTTCCAGGATATTGACGGCGTGATCGGATATTCTCTCCAGATCCCCGATTACATGCAGAAGCTTTACGGATTCATTGCTGTCCGCTTCGCTCATGTCTTTAGCAGCCAGCTGAATCATATAGCTGCCCAGCATATCTTCGTAGCGGTCCACCCGGTCTTCGGCCTCTCTGACCATGGCCGCCGTCTTCTGGTCGTAGCCGTCCAACATCTTTATGGCATTTCCCAGTGCCTCCTGAGACAAAAGAGCCATATCGCAGACCGTGAGCCTGCACTGCTCCAGTGCAATGGACGGCGTTGCCAGAAGCCGCTCGTCCAAAGGCTCGATATCCGTCTCAGCGTCTTCTCCCCGCACTGTAGCATAAGCCAGTTTTTCCAGTACACCGGAGAAGGGCAGCAGCAGACAGGTACAGATTACGTTAAAAGAAGTATGCGCAATCGCTATGGTAAGCTCTGTCGCCTGCATGTTTACAATAGGAAAATGGAAGATGGCATTGAGTCCGTAAAACACAATCATAACCACCACTGTACCCACAATATTGAAATACAGATGGACGAATGCCGCTCTTTTGGCATTTTTCGTCGTTCCTGCCGAGGACAAAAGCGCCGTCACGCAGGTACCGATGTTCTGTCCCATGATAATCGGGATCGCTGTTCCCATGGTCACTTGTCCCGTAGCAGACAAAGCCTGCAGAATACCCACCGAGGCGGAGGAACTCTGGATAATTCCCGTGATGACAGCCCCGGCCAGAACGCCAAAAATCGGGTTAGAGAACATCAGAAGGACATTGCGGAACTCTTCCACCTCAGCCAGAGGCTCCACAGCCGATGACATGGTTTCCATGCCGAACATCAGAACGGCAAAGCCCAGGAGAATCGTCCCCGTGTCCTTCTTTTTGCTGTCCTTCACAAACATATAGAGAATAATGCCGATCAGGGCCAGAATCGGCGTGAAGGAAGAAGGCTTGAGCATCTGGATAAAGAAATTACCGCTCTCGATGCCCGTCAGGCTGAGGATCCAGGCAGTTACCGTGGTCCCCACATTGGCTCCCATAATGATATTGATGGCCTGCTTCAGCGTCATGATCCCGGAATTGACAAAGCCCACCACCATGACAGTAGTGGCAGAAGAACTCTGGATCACCCCAGTGACTGCCAGTCCCAACAGGAATCCCTTCAGCTTGCTGGCTGTAAGTACTTCCAGAAAGTGCTTGAGCTTGCTGCCGGCTCTCCGTTCCAGGGCAGCCCCCATGACATTCATTCCGAACAGGAACAAGGACAGGCCGCCGATCAGCGACAGCACATTGAAAATCGACATCTCATTTCCCTCTCTTTTTGTTTTTTTAACATTCTTTACAAAGATTACACATACACGTCCATATTATATAATTTGTGTAAAGTCTTTGTAAAGTCTTTGTTAGAAAAACAAAAAATTTGTGTTCCGCCGATTCTCCCTGGGCCCCTGCGTCTGCTTGCCCTTATTTTCCGGCGACGGAGTACTCTGAACAGAAGTCTGAACCACTGCGGGCAGCTCCAGCCGCTTGAGCTCAAACCAAAAGCATACGCCGTCTTCGGTATTATACACGCCGCATGTGCCGTGATGCGAATCCATGACCGCCTTGACAATGGACAGACCGATGCCGCTTCCTCCGTACTCTCTGGTGCGGGCCTTATCCACTTTATAGAATTTTTGCCAGACATTGTTCAGCTCGCCTTCCGGAATAGGCTGACCGGTATTAAAGACAGAGAACCTCGTCTTTTCCGGCGTCTGCAGCGTATCGATCACAATCCGCTTCTCCCCGTCTATATGGTTGATGGCATTGCTGATGTAATTGCGCACAACCTCCTCCATCATAAATTCATCCGCACGAATCATCACCTTTTGACTGTCGTCAAACTCCACCGTGATATCTTTTTGCTGCAGCATAATCGCGAAGGAATGCAGCACGCCATTTACCAGAGAGGTCAAATCAAAATCCACCAGCTCCACCCTATTTATTCCGGACTCGATCTGGTTCAGCGTCAAGAGCTTGCGCACCAGCTGATTCATCTTGCCCGCCTCATCCACGATGACTTCACAGTAATAGCTCATGCTCTCCGGATCTTCACTGATTCCGTCCAAAAGTCCTTCCGCATAGCCCTGGATCAGCGCGATCGGGGTCTTCAGCTCATGTGAGACATTGGAGATAAACTCCTTTCTCATTTCATCTACCTTGACCTTCTCCCGGATATCCTTCTGCAGCTGCTCATTGGCGCGCTTCAGGTCATTGATTCGTTTCTCCAATTCATCCGCCATATAATTCATGCTGTTGCCCAGAAGTCCAATCTCATCGTTCTCCCGCCCCTCATAGCGGACGGAAAAATCCAGATGGGCCATCCGATCGGCGATATGGGACAGGCGAGTAATGGGACCGCTGATCTGCCGCGAGATTATCGAACCCAAAAATACACTGATGACAATCAAAACGGTGCCTATTATCCAGGTAAATCTGGTGGAAATCACAGCACTTTCCTTTAGGCTTGTCAGTGAACTGCGCAGGAAGCAGGGGCCGCCCTCATCCAGGAAACCAATGCACAGAAGATAGGATGTGTTCAGCTTGCTGTCATAGCCCTGATAGATGGTATACTGATCCGCGCTCTCCAGAAGCTGAATATCGCTTCCCAGCTGCCCCAGCAGCAGACTGTACATCTGCTGCTCCAGCCGGTTTTCATAGCCAACCGTATACCATTCGCCATCCACATAAAACAATGCAGATGTATTGCCGGTTTCACAGATCTTTCCCACGCTGTAGCGAGTGGATTCCTCTTCTATGGAGCCCTCTGTAAGGATCAGATTTACCTGGCTGTAGGTCTCCTCCATAGTCTGGATTTTCTCCGACACATAATATCTTTCCATGTACAGGCTGTTCATCAGGCAGAGGACCAAAATCAGCACCCCCATCAGGCCGGTGATGACCAGCGTGTACTTTCCGCGAATCGTATGTCTCATTATTCGACCTCAAACTTATAGCCCATTCCCCAGATCGTCTTGATATACTCTCCCTTGGCGCCGAGCTTGCTGCGCAGCTTTTTCACGTGGGTATCGATGGTACGGGCCTCCCCAAAATAATCATAATTCCACACATTGTTCAGTATCTTCTCACGGGACAGAGCAATCCCCTGATTTTCCATAAAATATTCCAAGAGTTCAAACTCCTTAAAACTCAGCTCCACCTTCTCACCGTCCACGGTGACAAAATGAGCGGTTTTATCCAGAGTGATCCCCCCTGCCGTGAGGACATCGGCGCTGAGACCGCCGCTGCGGCGCAGAATGGCCTCTACACGCGCCACCAAAATCTTCGGACTGAAAGGCTTGGAAATATACTCATCTACGCCCAGCTCAAAGCCGAGGAGTTCATCTCTCTCCTCCCCCTTGGCCGTCAGCATAATGATCGGCACCTGTGAGTGCTTGCGGATCGTGCGGCAGACCTCCCAGCCGTCCATTTTAGGCATCATCACATCCAGAATAATCAGTGCAATATCCTTCTCCTGAAAGAAGACATCCACAGCCTCCTCCCCGTCGCCGGCCTCCAGCACTTCAAAATCACGGCGCACCAAAAAATCCTTCACCAGCTTGCGCATCCTGCTCTCGTCATCCACTACCAAAATCTTGTTTTTCATCGCTATCACTCACCATTCTCTTTCTATACTTAAAGCACGCCGGAGGAAGAACATCTTTCCGCCGACGAAAATATTTCTTATTCTCTATTCTAGCAAAGCCATAGACAAAATGCCAGTCCAGGCACACGATTTCACCTAAAGTTCATCAAAAAAAGAAAAAGCACCTCCTTTTCCATAGAGCAGTCATACTCTGCAGGAGCAGGAGGTGTACATCTTCATTTCCCCTTATTGCTTTCTGTTATCTTTTGTTCCCCGTCTCGTATCGTCCTTCGCTTTTCCTTCTCTTTCAGCCGCGATTTTCCTTCACTGCCGCCCATGCCTCTCGCGCCACCTGCCAAGTGTACTCGATATCCTCATCGGACAAAGAGGCATTGAGGAAATGATTGTGATGATTGGTCATAAACACACCGCGGCGCACCATCTCCGCGATATAAGCCTGATGCAGCATCAGAGAATCATCGTCGGCCGTACGCAGATAAAAAAGGGAGGGCGCTCCCGACACCACCAGGTGGAATCCCGCCTGAGCGGCGATCTCAACCAGGCCATCGGTCAGTTTCTTTCCCTTCTCCATCAAAAGAGCGGGAAGGTTCAGCCTCTTCATCTTGTTGATGCAGGCGATGCCAGCTGCGAAAGGCACGGCGCTCATCCAATAGCTGCCGGTGTAGGTCATGCCGCTGACCGTATTTTTCAGGAATTCCTTGCCGCACAGGGCGGATACATTGTAGCCGTTGGCAAGAGCCTTGCAGAAGCAGATCATATCCGCCTCAAAGCCAAAATAGTGATCAGAACCCGCCAGGTCCAGACGAAAGCCTGCCCGCACATCATCGATGATCAGGATTGTCTCCTCGTTGGAGCACAGATCCCGCACCTGCTGCCAGAAACCCTCGGCCGGCATCACATTGTCCGCGAAATTGCCGTGCATGTAGGGTTGGGCGATCACTGCGGCGATCTCTCCCCGGTTGACCTCAAAGGTCTCCCGCAGGGCGTCGATATCATTCCAGGGAACATAAATGTTATTGCATACCTCCTCAGGCAGAATGCCGGGGTAATCGATCTTCTGCGTCCACGGGGACACACCATGGTAATAGCCCTTGAAGAAGACAATCTTCTTGCGGTGAGTATGGGCCCTTGCCGTCATCACTGCCAGACTGGTCACATCATTGCCGTTCTTGGCAAAAAAAGCCCAGTCGGCGCTGGCTACCGTATCCACCAAAAGATCGGCGAAATCGATCATCACCGGGCTTGGATTGGTCGTACAGTTGCCCTTCTCCAGCTGTCTGCGGGCCGCCTCATCTACCTCCGGGTCATTGTACCCCAGCACGTTGGGTCCGTAGGCGCACATATAATCGATAAAACGGTTGCCGTCCACATCCCAAAAGTAGCTCCCTTTGGCATGATCACAGTACAGCGGGAACGCATCCACCGGAATCATGCAGCCTTCCGCAGGCCCCAGATGGCCGTAGATGCCGGAAGGAATCACCTTGCAGGCCCGCTCAAACAGAGCGCGGCTCTTTTCATAATGATTGATCGGTATACTCATTGTCTCATCCTCCTTACGCCAGATACAAGGACACTCTGTCCAGTATCCGGTTCACATTGTCCACCATGGAAATCATCCCGCCCATGCGAATGTCACCCGTGCCGATACAGGCCACGGAGTTCACCTTTCCGTCAAAGAGATCGCGAGCCAGCTCCATGCTGCTGAATTCCATCAGGGCGCGGGGATTCTTCGGCCGCCGCTTCACCGTCTCCATGTGGTGGTTTTTCACCCGGATGCCCGCACAGGGACCATCCTTGATCGACAGCTGGATCACACCGTCCACGATGTTGGAAGCGCTGAAGCGGCCGATGGAGTCCTCATTGCCGATCTGGGACAGGGCAGACACAATGACATAAAACATCAGAATCGTGCTCTTTTTCTTAAACTCCGCATCCTTCAGATCTTCCGGCGCGGCTTTCAGATAACGGGTCAGCAGGTCCGTCAGCTTCACGAAATCCTTCAGCAAAAAGCCCAAGTGCAAAAAACCCTTGTGGGGGATGGGCGTCACCGTCCCGTCGATCAAACCATTGAACTTCTCACAGGAGCTGAAAGGAAGCTTGATCGTGCAGTCTGCGCAGCCTTCCTTCAGCACACATCTGCCGTGTCCGAAAACAAGAGTCGCGCTGGGACCGTTCTTGACCTCAAAGCCCACGGAAACCGGTTTCTCCCGGGATGCGATTTTTTTCGCCTCCTGGTCGATCTCGCAGAGATTCTCCAGTGCGCCCAAAACGGCATAGAGATTGATATATGCCAGCGTCCTGGCACATAGATTCGCCATAATATTTCTCCTCTCTTTGTGTTTGTCCACTTCAGGCGCGACCGTCCGACCGCACGTTCAATAGACATAGAAGCATTTTACTCTTTTATGGGAGCAGATTCAAGAAAAATTTCCTCCAAAAAGGGTAACCTGACAAGCCGATTTTCATATCATTTAGTGTAAATGAAATTTGGAGGAACCAAAATGAGCGATTTAGTGGCAACCAACTGCAACAACGGATGCGGATACAGCGGAGGTTCCGGATGCAGCAACATTATCTGGATTCTGCTGCTTCTGTCCTGCTGTGGAGGCAACAACGGTTGCGGCGGCGGCTTCGGCAATATCTTCGGCGGCAACGGCGACAACGACTGCTGCTCCCTGATCTGGATTCTGCTGCTTCTGTCCTGCTGCTGCGGCGGCAGCGGTTATGGCGGCAATAACGGATGCGGCTGCGGCTGCTGATCTCACCCTTGCCCAAAGAGAGGGGGCTCTCCCGGCGAATACTCCATTCACGGGAAGAGTCCCCTCTTCCTTTTTTCTACTTTTCCCCCATCAGCTTGACCATAACCGCCTTCTGCACATGAAGGCGATTCTCCGCCTGTTCAAAAATTTCGGCGGAGTGGGCCTCCAAAACCCGTTCTGTGATCTCCTCCTCCCGATGTGCCGGCAGACAGTGCAGCACCATGGCGTCGGGACGGGCTGTCTCCATTACCTTGTCGTTGATCTGATAGACCCCCGCAAAAAGCTGTCGCCTTTCGTCTGCCTCCCTCTCCTGTCCCATAGAAGCCCAGACATCGGTATAGAGCACATCGGCTTCCTTCGCCGCTTCCCGCACGTCCTCGGTGCAGAGAAAGCTGCCGTTTTCTTCCGCCCACTTCATGATTTCTGCATCAGGACAGTACCCCTTCGGGCACGCTATACTCACCGCCATCCCCATCTTCACCGCACCGACAATCAGGGAGTTGGCCACATTATTGCCGTCCCCGATGAAGCAGAGCCTGCGCCCGGCAAAGCTGTGCTTGATCTCCCGTATAGTCATCAGATCTGCCAGCACCTGGCAGGGATGAGCGTAGTCCGTCAGTCCGTTGATCACCGGGACGGAACCGTAAGCCGCCAGATCTTCCGCCTCCTGCTGGGAAAAGGTGCGAATCATAATGCCGTCCAGATAGCGGGAAAGCACTCTGGCCGTGTCCTGCACCGGTTCCCCGCGGCCGATCTGCAAATCATCCGCGCTCAAAAAGAGCGCATATCCGCCCAACTCATACATTCCCACCTCAAAGGATACGCGGGTACGGGTGGAAGATTTTTGAAAGATCATCCCCAATGTTTTTCCGGCCAGCCAAGGATGGGCGATCCCATTCTTCTTCTCAAACTTCAGCTGGTCCGCCATATTCAAGATCTCTAAGATTTCCTTCTGGGAGAGATCCTGAAGCTTCAGCAAATGCTTCATCCTTCGATTACCTCCCTGATTCGCGCCATGGCATCGGCCAGTACAGGAAAAGAAATATTGAGGGGGGGAAGGAGCCGCAGCTTGTCATGGGCCGTCAGCACCAGCACGCCTTTTTCACGGCATGCCTCCACAGTCCGGGCCAGATCTCCTGCAAGCCTTACGCCCACCATCAATCCCATGCCCGTGACCTCCAGCACACCGGGCAGACCGGAGAGGCTTTCGCGGATATAAGCCCCCTTTTCCCTCACTTCCTGCAAAAGAGTGTCGTCCAGGTGTTCCAGCACGTAGACGCCTCCTGCCGCACAGACCGGATTGCCGCCGAAGGTGGAGCCGTGGGTTCCAGGCGTCAGCACCTCTTTCGTCTTTTCATTAAAGACCGTGGCACCCAGAGGAAGACCCCCGGCCAGCCCCTTAGCCGTCGTAAAGATATCCGGCTGAAAACCGTAGTGCATAAAAGCATACAATCTGCCGGTACGCCCATTGCCAGTCTGCACCTCGTCCACCAGAATCAAGATGTCTTTCTCGCGGGCCAGCTCAACGGCATACCGGACAAAATCCGCATCCAGCACATTGACGCCGCCTTCACCCTGAATAAGTTCCATCATAACGGCGCAGCATTCCTCGTTCATCTCCGCTGCCAGAGCCTCCCGATCTCCCGCCTCCACATAGGAAAAGCCCTCGGTAAATGGAGCAAAGTAAGTGTGCAGGCTGTCCTGTCCGGTGGCCGACAGCGCAGTCACTGTGCGGCCGTGAAAGCTGTTCTTCAGCGTAACGATTTTTTTGCGTCCCTCGCCGTAACGGTCAAAGGAATATTTCCTTGCCGCCTTGATGGCGCATTCATTGGCCTCCGCTCCAGAATTAGAAAAAAACACCCGTGACATGCCCGTCCTCTCGCACAAAAGCTCGGCCAGCCGCGCCATGGGCTCCGTATAGTAGTAATTGGATGTATGCTGCAGCCGGGACAGCTGCGCGGTCACCGCCTGCACCCATCCCGGATCGCCTACGCCAAAGGTATTGACCGCAATCCCGCTTCCCAAATCGATATATTCCTTCCCGGTATCGTCGGTCACATAGGAGCCGTGACCCCCCGTCAGCGTCAAGGGAACCCGCCCATAGGTATGGGCGATATACTGCTGATCTTTTTCTTTGATATTCATCTTGCTTTTCCTCCCATCACAGAAACATGGTACCGATGCCTTCGTCGGTAAACAGCTCGATAAGCAAGGAGTGAGGCACTCTTCCGTCTATGATAAAGACCTTTTTTACCCCGCGTCGAATAGCTTCCTGACAGCACTCAATCTTGGGGATCATCCCGCCGCTGATGATCCCGTCGGCGATGAGCTGCGGAATATCGCTGACGTAGACCTGGGAAATCAGCGTGGAAGGATCGGCAGGGTCCCGCATCAGTCCGCAGATATCCGTCATAGACAGAAAGCTCTCCGCCTTCAGGCAGCCGGCAATTCTCGCCGCCGCCGTATCCGCATTGATGTTGTATATATTTCCCTCCTCGTCACACCCTACCGTAGAAATCACAGGAATATAGCCGGCATCCAGGGTATCGGTGATCACTCCCGTATCCACGCGGGTGATCTCCCCCACAAAACCATGCACCTCGTCCAGTCTGCGCACCGTAATCATCTTTCCGTCAATACCCGACAGCCCCAGGGCCCGTCCGCCCTGGCACTGCATCAGATTTACCAGATTCTTGTTGACCTTGCCGGCAAGCACCATCTGCACCACATCCATGGTTTCCCGGTCCGTCACCCGCAGACCGTTTTCAAACCTGGAGGGAATCTGCATTTTTTTCAGCGTCTCCGAAATCTCCGGACCGCCGCCGTGAACGAGCACTACCCGGATTCCCACCAGAGACAGCAGGACCACATCGCTCATCACTGCACGCTTAAGCTCATCATTAATCATGGCATTGCCGCCGTATTTTACCACAACGATCTTATCCCTGTATTTGCGGATGAAGGGCAGGGCATGTATCAGCACCTGAGCCCGCAGGGCGTTATCCATCTCCATCATTTTCCCTCCATTCCTATTCTCACGTCCGATAATCCCCGTTGATCTTCACATAGTCGTAACTCAGATCGCAGCCCCAGGCTGTTGCCTCACCAGGCCCCTCTCCCAGACCGATCTCCACCTGGATCTCTTCGGCCGAGAGTACCCGCTTCGCCTCCTCCTCCGAGAAAGGGATACCGCTTCCGCCGCGGCACACAGATACCCTGCCGCCGTCGGAGGCAAAATCCACGTCGATCTTTTTCACGTCCACCGGGGCTTTGCTGTAACCAATGGCACAGAGCACCCGCCCCCAGTTGGCATCGGCGCCGAACATGGCGCATTTAAACAGTGTAGAGCAGATCACGCTCTTTGCTGCAGCTCTGGCCGTTTCCTTGTCCGCTGCTCCTGAGACTTTGCACACGATAAGTTTCGTGGCCCCCTCGCCGTCCGCTGCAATAGCCCGGCATAGAGACTTTGTCACTGTTCCCAGAGCCTCCCGGAAAGCACGGTAATCATCCCCCTTCGAAACGATCTTCTCGTTGCCCGCCATACCGTTGGCCAAAATCGACAACATGTCGTTGGTGGAGGTGTCCCCGTCCACGCTCATCATATGAAAGCTGTCCTGGATATCCTCGGTGATAGCCTCTTTCAGCATGGACGGCGAGATCGCCGCGTCAGTAGTCAAAAAGACCAGCATTGTCGCCATATTGGGATGAATCATCCCGGAACCCTTGGCTATACCCCCGATGGTACAGAGCTTTCCGCCCACAGTAAAGGTGCAGGCCGCCTCCTTTTTTATCGTGTCCGTAGTCATGATAGCCTCCGCCGCATGAGCACTTCCCTCCGGCCCAGCCATCAGCCCCTCCGCCAGCTCACCTATCCCCGCCTCCATGGGGGACAGGTTCAAAGGTTGTCCGATTACGCCGGTGGAGGCCACGATTACATCTCCTGACGGGATGCAGAGTTTGCTCTCCACCAGACGGCTCATCCCCTCCGCAATCTGGATGCCGTCGGCGTTGCAGGTGTTGGCGTTGCCGCTGTTACAGATCACCGCCTGGGCATATCCATCCGCCAAATGCTCCTTTGTCACCTGAATAGGGGCCCCTTTTACCAGGTTGGTTGTATACACTGCCGCAGCAGCGGCTCTGCATTCACTGACAATCAGCGCCAGATCTCTCTTTTCTTTATTTTTGCGTATACCGCAATGTATTCCATTTGCCTTAAATCCTTTGGCGGCGCAGATACCGCCTTGCGTCATCTGTATCATCTTCTCACATCTCCAAACCCGTTGTCTCATCTATTCCCAGCATCAAATTCATGCACTGAATGGCCGCCCCGGAAGCGCCCTTGCCCAGATTATCAAAGCGTGCGGTCAGAAGGATTCTTTCATCATTGCCGGATACAAAAATTTCCATGCTGTCACGTCCCGCCAGAGCATTGGCTCCGATATAATCCGGCGTATCCCGTCTTACCTGTATCAGCGGCTGTCCCTGATAATACTGTGCAAAAAAATCTCTTAGCGAAGCTGCCGTCTGCGGCTTTTTCAGGAGCCGGCTATATATGGGCACCGACACGGTCATTCCGCTGTAGAAATCGGCCACAATCGGCGAAAAGAGCGGCGGAAAGCAAAGCCCCGATATAGCCTGCATTTCCCTTAAATGTTTGTGCTGTTGACTCACTCCATATTGCCTGGGACTGTCATACTCGTCCGGCCTGTTAGCCGCTTCATACGCGGCAATCATATTTTTGCCCCCGCCGCTGTAGCCTGTGACGGAAAAACAGGACAGCGGATAGTCCGCCGGCAGGATTTCTCCCGCCATCATGGGATACACCAAAGCCTGAAAACCGCTGGCATGACATCCCGGTACGGCCACTTTTTTTGCTTCGCATATCTCCTTGTGGTGACGGGCCGACAGCTCCGGAAACCCGTAGCTCCAGCCCTTCTCCGTCCGGTGCGCCGTGGAAGTGTCCAGCACTCTGGCTCCCATTCCATCCAAAAGTTCAGCCGCCCGCACCGCCGCCGCGTCCGGCAAACACAAAAATACAATATCCGCCTGCGCCATCCTCTCTTTCCGCTCTGTCTCATCCCTGCGCAGCTCATCCGGTATGGACAGCAGGGTGAGATCTCTTCTTCCCGCAAGCCTCTCCCGAATCCGCAGTCCCGTGGTACCGGAGCTGCCATCTATGTATACTTTGATCATGGATCCTCTCCCCTCATAGACCGCAGACCAGAGCGGCTCTTTTAAAACCGCCCGGCCTGCATTCTCCGCTAATTTTTATAATTATACATCTTTTTTGCATATAGTCAAGGTTTTTGTGTATTTTTATTCATTTTGTCTCTTTCCCCTTCTCTGTACAGCCTGCTTTTATCACTTTTATACGCCTGCATTGCCCCGTATATCTCCGCTTCTTTTTCCTGTCCCTCCTCCTGCCTTTTTCCCCGGCGACACTTCAGACAATCATCATCTATCTCGTATACGGCATTGCCATCGATAACCAATTTATGTCTCATAACCTCATTCTCATTTCTCTCCATCACATGTCTTTCAAAGGTCAAAAATCCCTTCTCTTCTAAATATATGACGACACAAGCAAAAGGTCATGCGTTTCTTGCCTGCATAGATAAATCCGCCGCCGCATAGATTAAAGCAAAGCAAAGAAAAAGGCGAAAACATGAAACCCACTCTGCGAATGACGGAATTTGACGAGCTAATCGGCAGCAACAGCCTTCAGATGATGAAGGCCTTTCTGCCCTTTCTGGAGCCATCCATGCAGCAGTGGGCAGCCGTCTATATCCAGATGCAGGAACTGCAAAACGCCATCACTCTCTTTCAGGCACCTGAAAAGCCTCCGCCTTGGCCCAGACAGCCCACTCCGCCCCCGGAGGAACTGATCGAGATCCTGCGTCCCTACGCAGGCCCCGGCGAAGCAGCCACCCTGGATCAGATGAAGAGCTCCCTGGAAGCAATGAAGCTGTATCAGAAATTTTCCGACCTGCAGCGCAAAGCCAAAGGACCTCTCTCCCCCATGGACCTGGCCAAGGAGATGCTGCCGCCGGAACAGGCGGCAATGTTCGAGACCTACAGCACCATGTTTCAGAATATGGATTTGGGGATATAAAGCCCCAAGCCGCCAAATCAGGAAAATTTTCCTTTGTACACAGACATCCGCCACATACAGACAGGAGGTAAAACCATGGCAGACCATGACAAATTGCAAAACGATCCGGCCTTCGCCGGCATCAGTCCCGTAAAGCTTCTCTTTCTGGAAAAGATTCTGGACGAGATGAAAAAGCAGAGCAAAGAGACCATGATGCCCTTCTTCCTGGCCGTAGGCACTAAGGCCGCTCAGGCCGGCATCTCCTTCACCGATCAGGAAACTGAGCTGATCTTCTCTCAGATGGAAAGCCGCCTCTCTCCAGAGGAAAAGAAGCAGTTTTCCCTGATCCGTGAAATGATGAAACAGAAGGGCTGAAAACCATGCCAAATCAATTCGAGTCCACATCCCCAATGCTCACTGCAGAATTTTTGCAGGCTGAGGCATGACACTGCGGCATGACGCAGTCAAAAAGGCCACCCCTCTCCCTCTGACCCAAAGTCAGACGAAAGGGATGGCCCTTTCTCTTACAATATCATAATCCGATAATTTCCAAATGCTCCAGCAGGATCTTTACGCCGATCAGAATCAGAACCACACCGCCGAATAGCTCTGCTTTAGATTTGTATCTGGCGCCAAACACATTGCCGATTTTGACGCCGATTGCAGAAAGGATGAAAGTCACGACACCGATAAAGCTCACCGCCGGTGCAATGCTGACCTTCAGGAAGGCAAAGGTCACTCCCACCGCCAGGGCATCAATGCTGGTGGCCACCGCCAGCGGCAGCATAGACCGGGGTGTCAGAGAACTGTCCAGATCTTCCTCCTCGTCTTTATTCAGCGCTTCGCGAATCATATTGACACCGATCACCCCTAGCAGAATGAAGGCAATCCAGTGATCAACGCTGGTAATCATATTCTGAAAATTGACGCCCAGCAGATATCCCAAAAAAGGCATCAGCGCCTGAAACCCTCCAAAATACAGCCCCACCGTCAGCGAATACTTTAATCCTGCCTTTCGCACGGACAGGCCCTTACATACCGCTACGGCAAAAGCATCCATGGACAAGGCCACCGCGATCATAAACAATTCCCACAAACTCATCGATTATTCTCCTTTATGTATAATTTTGGAGAGCAGCCGCCATCCGGAACCCTTATACCTTTTCTCAAAGAAAAACCAGATGGCCCACTGCCTTGAAACTTCCGCCAGCTGACAGGTGTATTCGCCTCCCGGAGCTCTCATCATAAAAAAAGACTTATCTGCAGACTAAAATACTGCAGATAAGTCTCATCATTTGAAACAAAGCCAGGGGTTCTCCCAGTATGTTGACTCTGCTGCGCCGTGCGCCGACTACTCCCTTAACTGTTCTGTTATTTTATCATGAGTCGGTAGCGGGGTCAATACAAAAAGGAAGATTTTTCATTGCTGTCCTTTGCCTGTCCTTACGCCCCACGGAAAATTCAGTCATGCAGATACGAATAATAATCGTAATCTACAATCAGAGGAGAGATACGCAGACGGTTGCTGACAATGGTATTGATCTGGTCCACATACTCCTGCGGCACTTCCTCCCCTGTCCTGGAAATGACCTCACCCGTGGATGCAATATACATGGCCGTGTCCGTGATCCAGTTGCGGTTGCGGAAAAGCACCAGACCTTCTGTGTCAGAAAAGATATCACGCCCCATCAAGATACGGGAATCATAGTCCAGCCCCAGCATATTGGCGATGGTAGGCAGGATGTCCAGAGCACAGCATACCTTATCCACCACGACATTCTCTGTCATATTTCCCGTCCACATAATCAAATTGTTCTCATACCACTCAAAATTTTCATCCAGGGTATGTCCGGCAATCTCGTCGCAGATCTCCTTATTGTCGTAGGGGATGTGGTCTGCGGACAGGACCACCAGGGTGCGGTCTGCGATCCCGGCCTCCTCCAGATGATTGATCAGACTCTCCAGGGCTTTGTCAAGCTCGATGTTGCAGGCAATATAGGCCTTGGCATTATCGGAATAAGGCAAATCCTCCACCGCGTCCCGGTTGCGCAGCGACATGCTGTTGCCGGTAAAGGTGTACTGCACATGGCCGCTGACCGTCATGTAATACACATGAAAGGGTTCGCTGTCTTTATAGGTATCAAAGGTCGTGTCGATCAAATGCAGATCTGACTGCGGCCAGATATCGTTGCCGGAAGAGTTTTTCTCCGCTTCATAGCCGTTGCCGCTGCCGATCCAGTTATACCCCATATTGGGGAAGGACAGGTTCCGGTCATAGTAGGTGTAGGAATTATTGTGGAATCCCCACAGATTATAACCGGCCCTCTCCATCATCCGGCCCAGGGAAAAATACATATCTGTGCCGCGCGCACCGGTCTCCTGCAGAGATACATAATTACCGTCATTAGGTATCTGACTGGTCAGATTCACATACTCTCCGGCGGAGGTGCTGCCGTACCACAGCGGCGTATAGAAGTTATTGAATACATAGCCGGTATTGATCAGCCGATACAGAGTAGGCGTCAGTTCCTCGTCCACCGCATAAGGTGAAAAACCTTCCGCCGTGATGAAGATCAGATTATAGCCTTCATATATGCCGGTGTACTCATTCTTATTGGTAGGCGTCTGAGAAGCGAAATATTGATGCATCTGACGCACCGTATCATTGTCTGCCTCTTCAATCAACGTGTCAAAGTCGATATCCACAAAATTATAGAGATCATGAGGATCCGGCTCTGTCTCCGGCTCCGTAGCTGCTTCTGTTCCCGTCTCCTGCGTCTCTCCGGCTGCGCCAGTCTCTCCTGAGCCGCCGGGGCTGTTCCAGTCTCCCGTGCCCTCCGGCAAAATCAAACCGTCCAGATTTGTGCTGCGGGAGCCGAAAAGCACACTTTTCAGATCCAGACGCATGGACGTAGCCACGCCTAAGGTTTCCACCTCATCTTCCAGAGAACTCTGATTATGATAGAGGTCATAGACCGTATAGGGATCGTGACTGCCAAAGTTGATAATCAGCAGGCAAATCAAATGAAAGATCACCACTCCGGCCGTTACTACTCCGTGAGTAGCCAATGTTCTTTGGCGATAGCTGAGCAGATAACGCCCGATCGTCAGGACAAACACAAAAGGGATAATCAGCAGAATAATGCCGAAAATATCGTCCCACATGGTTTTCACTGCCAACTGGAAGAACGGGCCAAATCCCAGCGCATTGGTCGCATTTCCCTGGGCCAATGCGCTGAAGACGCCGATGTAAGTCTGAAACACATCGTGATAGACCATATTGGCGCCAAACACCACACAGCAAAACAAAGTCAGACAGATTGTGATAATATAATTGGCCCTTTTCGACGGCGTCAGGTTGCACAAAAACCCAAAGAATCCACCGATTGGAATAGCCAGCAGCAGCGGGTAGAAAAAGTTCAGATCAAAGCTGCCTACCATAACAAAATGGAACGCAAATTCCAGCCACATAATCGCCAGAATAAAATAGATTACTGTACTGAATGTCAGGACCAGACTTCCCTTTCTGGTTTTCCCGGTCTTACGGAAGTTCAGCCGGCTCCTTTTTTGACTCATTTGATTTCTCAGCCTTTCACTACAATGTTGATAATACGTCCAGGTACATAAATCTCTTTCACGATCTCGCCCTTCAGCTTCTCGCCCAGGGCTTCCTTGGCCGCAGCCATGGCTTCCTCCTTGGAAGCGTCCACGGCGATGGTCACCGTCGCCCGCATCTTGCCGTTCATCTGGACGGCCACCTCCACCGTGTTCTCCACGGTCTTCGCCTCGTCGTAGGCCGGCCAGGCAGCCCGGTACAGACGGCCTTCAAAGCCCTGCTGCTGCCACATTTCCTCGGTGATATGGGGAGCTACCGGATTAAGCAGGAC
>CALWGV010000097.1 GCA_944380185.1 uncultured Lachnospiraceae bacterium | reverse complement strand
CTGTTGCGCTATCCTTAGGGTCACCCCCACCGGCCGTTAACCGGCATCCTGCCCTGTGAAGCCCGGACTTTCCTCACCTGCCACCTTGCGGTGCCTGCAGCCGCGATCATTTGTCCCACTCATTGCTCTACTGATTTTAGCATAAAAAGAAGGGTTTGTAAACGAAGTTCTCTCCCTCGGCCGACAGCCGGCCCCGTCGGAAAAGTCATCCCACAGGGAACAGACTCCCGCCGATAAACTCCCGGAGCAGTGAATTGCGGGGGATCTCCTCGCTGCTGACAGCCAGAAAATAATCGAAAAATTTGAGAAGCCTCTTGGCCTCCTGATATTCCGGTGCGTTCTTGGGCACGGAGAACAAGAGAGGCTCCGCATAAGTTTTCAGCACCGAAAGCTCATAGATCAGGGCCGAATTGAAGACTACATCGGCACTCTCCTGATAGGGAAAGATATTTTCCTCCTCCCCTTTGCGCACGCTGTTCCAGCGGGCTATAGTCTCCTGGGCCGAAATCCCCCTGGTGCGGGCATCGCGGACGATGCGGCGGATCAGACGGCCGTCCGTGGTGGGAATGCGGTTGTGCTCATCGATATTTAACTGCGTCAGGGCACTGATATAAATCCGGTAGCGGCAGTCGGCCGGAAGCCGGTAGGTCAGCCGGTCGTTCAGACAGTGTATTCCCTCGATCACCAGAATATCGTCGGGCTCCAGACGCAGGGTATTGCCGCGAAATTCCTGTTTGCCGGTGACAAAATTGTAGGTGGGCAGTTTTACCTCCTCCCCGTCTAAAAGCGCCCTCATCTGATCGTTGAACAATTCCACGTCCACGCACTCTATAGCCTCGAAGTTGTAGTTTCCCTCCGCGTCCCTGGGCGCCAGAGACCGGTCCCGGAAATAATTATCCACCGCGATGGGATGAGGCCTGAGGCCATAGGTACGAAGCTGCACAGACAGCCGGTAGGAGAAGGAAGTCTTCCCCGATGAGGAGGGACCGGCAATTAAAATAATTTTCTTGCGGCGGTCACCTGCAATAGTCTCCGCGATCTGAGCCAGTTTTTTCTCCATCAGAGCCTCCTGGATCAGGATCAGGTCCCCCAGGCCTCCCCGCACAATCAGATCGTTTAAATCTCCCACAGCGCCCACTCCCAGGCGATTGCTCCAGTGATTGGATTCCTGCAGAGTGCGAAACAGCTTTTCCTGGGGCATAAAAGGCGGCACTACAGTGGGATGCGATTTCTCGGGCAGCTGCAGAACGAAGCCTTCCCCGTAGAGATAGAGCTTAAACCATTTCAGATAGCCGGTGTCCGGCACCATATAGCCGTAATAGTAATCCTCGAATTCATTGATCCGGTACAGATTCACCTTGGAAACCCGGCGGTAGGAAAAAAGCTTCTCCTTATCATGCATTCCGTGCGCGCGGAAAATTTCCACCGCGTCATCGGTGTTGACGCTGCGCTTTTCAATGGGAAGCTTTTGCTCTGCCAGGCTGCGCATCCGCGCCTCCACCTGGCCGAGGAGAGTCTGGTCCAGGATAAAATCCCCGGACGGTTCCATATACAGCCCCTTGCTGACAGAAAACTCCACGGCAATCTTTTGCACCCGGTCATGGCCGGCCACATCATAAAATGCCTTCAGCGCCAGCAGCACCGCGCTCCGCTGATAGGTCTGGATACCGGCAGCTTCCCTCATGGTCACAAATCCCACGGCAGCGTCCCGGTCAATGGTTTTGAACAGCTCGCAGAGCTTTCCATTGACCGTCACCAGTACAATGGGGGCGTCAAACTCCGCCTGATGGGCCGCGGCGATGATCCTATAGGCGGTTCCCGCCGGATATTCCTTCGCCGTCCCGTTTACGACCACCCGATACATTTTCCGTTCACTCATCCTGCATATCCTCCTAGGCTAAAATGGCCAGCCGGATCAATATCTCTGGCGTTCTTCTGCATCCCGCTTTGCTTCTTCCATGATTCTCTGGGCCTGCCGGATAAATGAAAGCTCCTCCTCCACCTCCCGGGCCCGCCTTCTCGTCTCCTCCTTGGGAGAGGTCAAAAGTCCCGGCAGCAGCCTCTCACAGCGCTCCCTCTGCTTCTGTAAAAATTCGCCCAGCACCGGATCAGCCCGATCCAGCAGATCCCGTCCGTAGAGGTCATCTACGATGCGGCCCGGACGGCTTTCGCCGTGGAAAACCTGCATGACCGTATAATACTTGCCGTCATCCAAAACAAATGCCTCTCTCTCGATCCGATAGTCATTTTCCCGCAGAAAAATACGTACGCCGGGAATATCGGACTGAGGCGAGAGGACAAAACAGTCTACTGCATCCGCCGTCTGCTTTCCTCTCTCCAGTATATCCACCATCAGCGGGCCTCCCAGCCCGCTGATCACCACTGTATCCGCCTCCCCTGCACTCAGTGCATTAAGTCCGTCGCTTAAACGCAGTTCAATACGGTCCGAAAGCCCGTACTCTTCCACATGCTCCGCTGCCCGGCTCAAGGGACCGCTTCGCACGTCCATGGCAATAGCGCTTTTGGCCACTCCGTTTTTGACCAGGTAGATGGGGATATAGCCATGATCCGTGCCCACGTCAGCTATCCGGCCGCCGGGAGGCACCAAGGAGGCTATCGTCAAAAGTCTTTTCGACAGTATCATTTTCTTATCTCCTCAAATTTACTCCAGGAAATCCTTGAGCCTGCGGCTGCGGCTGGGATGGCGGAGCTTGCGCAGGGCCTTGCCCTCGATCTGCCGGATTCTCTCCCGCGTCACGTTGAAGCGCTGTCCCACCTCCTCTAAGGTGCGCACATGGCCGTCGTCTAAGCCGAAGCGCAGGCGGATCACCTGCTGTTCCCTGGGACTCAAAGTCTTTAAAACCTCGCCAAGCTGCTCCCGCAGCACAGTCATGGCCGCCTCGTCAGCCGGCACCGAGCCCTGTTCATCCCGGATAAAATCCCCCAGATGGGTATCCTCCTCGTCTCCCACCGGCGTCTCCAGGGATACGGGCTCCATGGCAAATTTCTGAATCTCATAGACCCTCTCCTCGGAGATTCCCAGCCTCTCAGCCAATTCTGCCGCCGTGGGCTCCCGCTCCAGCTCCTGGGTCAGCGCCCTCGTGGTGCGCATCAGCCGATTGATATTCTCCACCATATGCACCGGAATCCGTATGGTTCTGGACTGGTCTGCGATGGACCGAGTCATGGACTGACGTATCCACCAGGTGGCGTAGGTGCTGAACTTAAATCCACGGCGATAGTCAAACTTCTCCACTGCTTTCATGAGACCGATATTGCCCTCCTGGATCAGATCCAAAAGCTGCAGGCCATGACCGGTGTATCGTTTGGCGATGCTGACTACCAGACGCAGATTGCCCTCCGCCAGTCTCTTTTTTGCCTGCTCATCACCCTTTTCGATCCTGCGGGCCAGGTCAGCCTCCTCCTCCGGCGTCAAAAGCGGAATCTTGCCGATCTCCTTTAAATATGCGCGGACCGGATCGTCGCTCTCCTCCTGTACTTCGATCACCTCGTCGCTCTCCAGCAGCGGGATCTCCTTCTCATCGGTATCCGTCAGGGGGTTTTCCATCTGTCCGCCCATGGGTCTCCTCTCCGGACGCTTTATGCCTGATCTGCTCTTCTGCGTCCTGCTGATCTTGTTTTCATTCTCTCCTTAATCAAAAGAAATATGCAGATTTGCCAGCGCAGCCCTCTGTTTTATGATCTCTGACAGCGCTGCAACGTCCACAGCGCCGGCCGCCGCCGCATCCAGACTGTTTTTCTTTACCCGCACTACCGTCTCCCGGAAAGCTTTAATCTGCTCCTCCTTCGTCATGTTATCCGGCAGTCTGGTGTTAAACAGAGCGGCCACCTCCTTGTACTCATCGGCGTCATTAATAAAGCGGTTGACGATACCGGCAGGATTTACCAGGCCGCTGTCCAGCTGCTCCCACAAAAGCTCAGCCACCCTCCGGCACAGTTCATCGGTGAAATCGTCAGGCTTTAATATTTCCTTTATCTTCCGGTACAGCTGAGGCCTCTCAGACAGCCAGGTCAGAAGGAGCTTTTGGGAAGTACGGTTTCCATCCTCCTTCTCCCTGCCTCTTCCTCGCGGTCTTGCAGCAGCATTCCGACCTGCCGGTTCTGCGCTCTCGCCGCCGGTCAAATCTTCCTCCCGCATCCGAATCGGACGTCCGGTCAAACCTGTTCTGCGGGCCTCCTCCACCACCAGCTGTCTCATGCTGTCCGCCGGGATATGGTATTCCTCACAGATCGCCTGGAGATAATTTTCACGCTCCAGCTCCGATGAGAAGCCGCACAGTTTGGCCGCTACCGCCCGATGGAAAGAGGTTTTGCTCTCTGGGTCCTTCATGTCATAGCCTGTCTGCAGCTGGGCGATTTCATAGAGGAAGCTCCCCTGGGCCTCCTCTATTCTTTTTCTGAAGGCATCGGCCCCCAGATTTTTGATAAATTCATCGGGATCCTTGTAGGGCGTCAGATTCAGCACCTTCACCGTCATTCCCACTTCCTTCAGAATGGGGATCGCGCGCAGGGCAGCCTTGACCCCGGCTCCGTCGCTGTCGTAGGTCAGGATGATCTGGCTGGTGTAGCGCTTCAGAAGATTGGCCTGTGCCTGGGTCATCGCTGTCCCCAGACAGGCCGCTGCATTGGTAAAGCCGGCCTGATGCAGAGAGATCACATCCATATAACCCTCACAGATCAGGATGTAAGGCTCCCGGCTGCTGCGGGCGATATTGAGACCGTAGAGATTGCGTCCCTTGTCAAAGACCCTTGTCTCCGGTGAATTCAGATATTTCGGCTCTCCCTGCCCCATGACACGGCCGCCGAAGCCGATGATCCGGCTGTTGACATCCATGATGGGAAACATGACCCGGTTCCAGAACTTGTCATAGCAGCCTCTCTCCTCAATCTTCACCAGCCCTGTCTCCTTGAGGATGCTGTCGTCATAGCCTTTTTTCTTCAGATATTGATAAAGGTCGTTCTCATAGGGATTGGAATAGCCCAGACCGAAATGGCGAATGGTGTCGTCGGAGAGACCGCGGCCAGTGAGATAGCGGTAAGCCCTCTGTTCACGGTCCATCTTCATCTGATAATAAAAATACCGCCCAGCCTCCTTGTTGATCTCCAGCAGGCGGGAACGAAGGTCTGCCTCTCTTTTCTCCTCCTGGGTAGCTTCCCGCTCGGGCAGAGCGATCCCGGCACGGTCAGCCAGATATTTGAGTGCTTCAGGAAAGGTGTAATTTTCATACTCCATCACAAACGTAATCACATTGCCCCCGGCATGACAGCCAAAGCAGTAATACATCTGCTTGCTCGGCGTCACCGAGAAAGACGGAGTCTTTTCATTGTGAAACGGACAGAGTCCGAAATAGGTGCTTCCTCTCTTGGTCAGCCGCACATACTGGCCCACCACATCCAGGATATCGTTTCTGGTGCGCACCTCCTCCACCAGCTCCTCCGGATAGTACATACTAACGCCTCTTTCTATTTCCAGGATCTGGGCACATACAGTTCTTCAAACAGGGAGATGGCGTAGCCATCGCTCATCCCCGCTATGTAGTCGCAGACCACTCTCTCCTTCGAATCCCCTCTCTGCTCCATCAGCTGCCTATATTCCGCCGGCAGCTCCTCCGGCTTGTCCATATAATGGTGAAAAAGGCTGATCAAAAGCTCTTTGGCCTTATGGTCCTCCCTTTTCGGAATAGAATTCAGATAGAGATTTTCAAACATATAGACCCGCAGAGCCTTCATGGCTTTCTCCATATCGCCGGACATGATGATGGAGGGCCGATTCATGCTGTTTCGGATCACATCGTGAATCAGTGTGTTGAGCCTCTCTCTGACCGAGTGTCCCAGCACGTCGGTCATCTCTCTGGGCAGATTTTCCTCCGACATCAGGCCGGCCCGGATTGCATCGTCAATGTCGTGATTGATATAGGCGATCTTGTCCGACAGCCGCACCACCTGCCCCTCCAGCGTAGAGGGGCGTCCGCTGGTACGGTGGTTGAGGATACCGTCTCTGACCTCCTTGGTCAGATTCAGCCCCTGCCCCTTTTTCTCCAGCACCTCCACCACCCGCACACTCTGCCGGTAATGAGCGAAACCTTCACTGCACACGGAATCCAGAGCTGCCTCTCCGGCATGTCCGAAGGGCGTATGGCCCAGGTCGTGTCCCAGGGCAATAGCCTCAGTCAAATCTTCATTGAGGCGCAGAGCCTTAGAAATGGTCCTGGCGATCTGGGAGACCTCCAGCGTATGGGTCAGCCGCGTGCGGTAATGGTCTCCCTCCGGCGCCAAAAACACCTGGGTCTTATGTTTTAAGCGCCGAAAGGATTTACAGTGGATAATCCGGTCCCTGTCGCGCTGATAGTCGGTGCGCATATCGCACTTTTCCTCAGGCCTGTCCCGGCCAGCTGTATTTTTCGCCAGAGAAGCATATGGACTGAGTATTTTTTCCTCCAGTTCCTCCAGATTTTCCCGAATTGTCATCTTCTCACCTGCCTTTATTTACCGTGAAAGCCCTGCAGGAGACACAAAAACGGGCGAACTTACAGCTTTCACTATCATTTTATTCCGGACTTTTCCGAATTATGAATTCTGCTCCTGTTTTTCTGCCTCAGCCTTCTCCACCAGACGAATCTCCACCGACATACCCATGCTCTCTGCCAGGCGCACCAGCATGTCTACCGTAGGATTATATCGTCCGGTCTCAAAGCGCGTGATGCCGGGACGCTTCATTCCCGCGGCAGCGGCCACATCCGCCTGGGTCATTTTCTTTCTCTTGCGGCAGTCTACATACTGCCTGGCGATCTCCTGTCTGAGCTTCTTCTGCTCTCTCTCCACGATAACTGCCGTTTCTTCTGAAAACACCACGTAATCTCCCATCTTTTCTCCTTTCATCTTGATCACCCTTCCTGTACTTTTATCAGCACCGGCTCATGGCCGATCTCTTTCAGAATCTTCTCCGTCAGGTCTGACACCCGCAGGCGCAGACTGGTGGTATTCACACAAGGATGACAGCCAAAGAATTCTCCGCGCAAAATATCCTCGTCCATCAAAAGCCGCACCCTGTTTCCATGATCATTCATCAGCCCCAGCACACTCACCGAGCCCGGAGAAAGATCCAGAAATTGCTCCATATATTCCTCTGTGCCAAAGGAAAGTCTGGCACTGCCGACTTCTTTAGATACCTGCGCCGTGCGAAATCTCTTGTCTTCCCGCAGCATCAGCAGATAGAACTGCGTCTGCTGCCGATTACAGAGAAAGAGATTTTTGCAGATTACCGCGTCCAGCACCCGATCGATCTCCAGACAATCCTCCATTGTCCTCGCCGGCGGATGATCCACATACTCGTAGGCGACTCCCAGCCGGTCCAATAATTCATAGACTCGCTGTTCCCTCGGCGCGCGCTGCTGTGCATCGGCCGGTCTTCCCGCTGTCCGTCTCATTTTCCGTCCCCTTCCCGCTGTCTGCTCCCTCCGATAGCCTGACCACATCTATGTATCTTATTTTATCCTATTGTGCCGCCCCCGTCAATTCTTTCCACCGATTTATAGGGAGAGGAAGCGAAAAACGCCGAAAAGCCGAACCGGCCTCAGCTTTCCAGGCAGATCTTCAGCACCGTATCTGTCTCGTCAGGCAGACCGGCCGCAGCGGAAATCTTTACAAATGCCATGTCGGGATAATTGCCGGTGATCCAGTCAGCCTGCAGCTTTCGCTCGCTGCCGTCCGCCAGAAGACGCACCGACTTCACTTTATCTTTGGGAATGCCGTAGAGAGGAATACAGCCCAGCGCATCCTCCAGGATATGATAATAGAGCACGTCTCCTCTGCGGGTAATCCTTCCGTTTTCCGGTTTGGGCAGGCCGCTGCCTCCGCAGCCCCATATCGACTCGCCATTTGCACCCATCCACGAACCGATCTGAGACAAAATATCCATAGCCTCTGCCGGGATGTTCCCTCGCGCATCCGGCCCTACATTGAGCAAAAGATTCCCGTTTTTGCTGACACATTCCACCAGCCTGCGAATCAGTGTGGCCGCGGATTTATAATTTTTGTCGGAAGAGCAGTAACCCCAGTGATCGTTCATGGTGACACAGGCTTCCCAGAGAAGTTCCCTCCCCTCCTCGTCTCTAAGGCCTTGCGGCGGTATGATCTGTTCAGGACTCACGAAATCTCCGCAGTAGTCGCTGGGAACAGCCGTAGCCAGAGAGCCAAAGCCCTCCCCGCTGACCTCCAGCCGGTTGTCCAGGATCACCTCCGGCTGCAGAGATCGCACCATGTGTACAAGTTCTGCGGCCCTCCAGGTCTCTCCGGTCATGTCCTGACCATCCCCCTTGTAGGAAAAGTCAAACCACAGAATATCGAGCTTTCCATAATTCGTGCACAGCTCCCGCACTTGACCGTGCATATAATCCAGGTAGCGGTCAAAATCCCGGGGGATATCCCTCTCGCGGCTATCATCCCGCAGCGGATGATAGCGATCGCCATAGTGAGGATAGTCGGGATAATGCCAGTCAAGCAGAGAATAATAGAGCCCTACACGCAGTCCTTCTGCCCGAAAAGCATCCAGAACCTCCCGCACAATATCCCGCCCGCAGGGGGTATTGGTGGATTTAAAATCAGTAAGAGCACTGTCAAACAGGCAAAAGCCATCGTGATGCTTGGCCGTAAAAACCATATATTTCATACCGGCCTTCCTCGCTGCTCTGGCCCACCTGCGCGCGTCGAAATTCACAGGATCGAATTCTCCGAAAAAGGGCAGATACTCCTCCTCCGGCATTTTCTCATCCGAGCGCACCCACTCGCCTCTCGCCGGGATGGCATACAGCCCCCAGTGAATAAACATGCCGAATCGGGCCTGCCGGTACCAGCAGGTTCTCTTCTCATGTGCTTCTCGATCAAACATATCCTTATTCTCCTGAATTCTTTTTTAAACAGCTATCTGAGCTGCCGTTTCATTTATACATTTATGATTATAGGCGGGCTGAGCCGCCTTGGCAAGAGCAGCGCAAATATAACTTTTCCGGCAAAGGCATCTGCAGATAAACGCTCCCTGTCCCTATAGTAAATCCCCCCGCCCTGCACTGCCCGCAAAAGGGCAGATACAGGACAGGGGGACCTGAAAGGAGGGAAACAATATATTCAAAATTTGGTAATAGCTTAAATCATTTCATAAAGCCGGATTTTGGTCAGATCGTCCATGCAGGCATCAAGCAAGCTTTTCAGCGATCGTCCTGGCCTCTCCGGCGTTGCTGGCCATGCCCAGATATTCCATCCCATACATCCGGGCAAAACGGCTCATGGTGTACTCGGCCTTTTCAAGCATCCAAGGCTCCGGAGCTGCCCCCTGGAACAGAAAGACAAATTTTCTCCCGGACAACTCGCCCGACCGGATCGGACCATAAAAGCGGTCCAGCAGATTGCGGACAGCCCCGCACATATTATGCCAATAGACCGGCGAACCGATGACAATGACATCTGCCTTCTTCATCCGGCCCACGATCTCATCAAACTGATCGTCATCAAATTTCTGCCCATAGCTGTAAAGCTTATAATCCACCAGATCAAGAGTCTCATACGTCCTGCCGGCTAAAAGCTCGGAAGCCAATCTGGCTGTATTTCCCTTTTTGTTGGGACTTCCATTGATAAATAGAATGCTCATTTTTACTCCTCCTTGCCGTATACCTCTTCAATCAATCCAAAGGTACTCCACGCTTTAGGCCAGCCGCAGTAAAAAGCCAGCTGTGTCACAATCTCCACAGCCTCCTCCTTTGTAATACCATGAGCCTTGCCCAGAGCCAGATGAGATTTCAGCTGAGGATATTGTCCCGCCGAAAAAAGCGCCGCAATAGTGATCATGCTTCTGTCACGGGCAGACAGCTGTTCCTCCCTGGACCATACTTCACCAAACAACACATCGTCATTGAGCTGAGCAAACTTTGGCGCCAGCTTTCCCAGCCTGTCTCTTCCCGCCGTCTGTTTTTCTGCCATTTTTGCCTTCCTTTCCGCCGCTTTTTAGCGGCAATGTCTTTATCTACTCCCACCGGTTTTTCTTCATTATAAAACAGGCAGGGCTTCCGCAGAAGTCCCATTTTGTTTATGGATATTTACCGAAAGGTTTTAACCGGTTCCCCTCCCGGAGAAACCGGGCAGGCTGTCGCGGACACAGAGAGCCCCATAGCCCACGCGCCGATTAGGATACTCCTGTGCGGCGATGCCAAGCTGTCTGGCCCCTCGTATTAGATAAGCCTTGACCTTTTCACCATACAGATAGGGGTCGTTTCCCTTCACGATTCCCCACTCCATCAGAAGGGCTGCCCCGCCAGTCACAAAGGGAGCCGCAAAGGAGGTTCCGGTCCGGGCACTGTAGCCTCCCCCGGGGACCGCCGTAACCACATCCACGCCGGGTGCCGCCAGCTCCGGCTTTACCAGATCCAGACTGCGCAGAAATCCACGGCCCGAAAAATCCGCATAGGTATCCTTCCTGCTGTCATAGGCCCCGACCGTAATAGCCCGGGCAGATGTAGAGGGAATTGTCAGCGTCACCTGAGGACTGCGGCGGAGGAACTGAGTTCCCCGATTCAACAGGGATGCTCCCGGCAGCCACAAATTATACCTGCCGTCTACAATCCGCCGCGGCGTCAGTCGGAATTTCCATATTCCGCTGTCCAGGTAGGTGTTCTCCGGCAGAAAGTCCACAAAGATTTCCTGGCTGCGGCTGTAGGGCTTTGGCTCTCCGTAATACAGAAGGATCTCCGTGCCGCTCAGATGATACCGTGCAGTCCCCAGCTCCGGTATAAAAGGACCGGCCACGGCTCCCGACGGCGCAATCAGCTCCACCGCAAACTCATCGGCATAGGATTTCCAAAGCTGTACCGACAGACCGGTCTCATAAACGCCGACGGACATTTCCACCGTCTGGCTGCCCTCATCCCCCGGCACCGGCGCAGCCAGCGTTCCGGCGTAATGTCCTGCCGTCCCTCCTTCGTTTCCGCTGCCGATTACAATGCAGTTGGGCGAAAATCCGGCAGCCTCATCGATAAAAGTTTCCAGCAGAGAATCCCCGTCGTGGGAGCCATAGGTATTGCCGATACTGATGTTCACCGCTACAGGCCGTCTCAGCTCGATTCCCTTTCGCAGCACATAGTCGAGTCCCCGCATCAGCTGCGTCGTGCGGGGAAAGGATCGGAGCCCTGCCGTCCCCAGCTTTACAATGAGCAGATCGCTCTCCGGAGCCACCCCTCTGTATCTTCCCATCCTTAAGCTGCCCGCTCCTGCGGCTATCCCGGCCACCGCCGTCCCATGCCCCGACAGATCCCGGCTGGGCACCAGGCGATATCTCTCTTCCTCACTTCCGGCAGCCAGAGCCGCGTCAATCTCCTCACCGGTAAACTCCCTCTCCAGCGTCTGATCCCAAAGAAAAAGGATCCGGGTCGTCCCGTCCGGATGGCGAAAATCCGAAAGACTGTAATCAATACCCGAATCCAATATGGCCACCAATACGCCCCGCCCAGTCAGCCCCTCTGTCTGGTCCAGGGCTGCGCCCGGCTGCAGGGAATCGACACAGGAAGCCGCCCGACCGTTCTCCACCTCATAGAGAAGCCGCTTGGGCTTTTCCACATATTCTACTTCCGTCAGAGCCGCCAGGGCGTCGATCTGCTCCCGGGGAAGCCACACAATGGCATAGCCCCCCAGCAAAGTTTCCACCCGGGCTCCGGGAAGAGCCCGGATCGCCTCCGCATCGCCATGGTAGCGTACAATCAGCTCCCAGCTGCCCTCTTCCTCATCGTATCCTGTCTCCAATACCTCGCTCTTTTGCCGCTCCTCCTCTGTTGCGCTGAGCGCCAGATTCAACAGGTTTTCAAATTTCTGACTTTCACTCATTTAACCGGCCCGCCTTTTCGTGTCATAAGCAATCCTTTGTCTTATCCATTCTATGACGGCAGGACGGATAATTGAACTCTTTCGTCAACGCTCCCATCAGCGCTCCATGGTCGCCCCCCGACCGCACAGCCCCTCAAAGTTCTTCACAAACCGTGCTGCCCTGGCAGCGGACAGATCGCTCTTTAGCAGTCCTTCCAGCACCTCCGGCACAACGGTGACCACAGGGATGCCAAAGGTAATAATCTGCTGTACCTGATAGGTGTTTTTAAAGCTGGCCGCCAGCACCTGCGTCTTGAGTCCCTGCCTCTCAAAGGTCTCATGGATGGTCTCCGCCACCGCCACTCCGTCAAAGCCGGCATTTTCAATGGAATTGACATAAGGAGCCACAAACGCAGCGCCGGCATGGGCCGCCAGCACTGCCTGCATCGGAGTGAACACTACGGTAGCCGTCACCCGCACTCCGTCGAGGGCCAGCTTTTTGATGGCCTTCAGCCCCTCCGGCAAAACCGGCACCTTGATGCAGGTATTCTGCCCCAGACAGTCTAATATGGAACGGGCCTCCCGAATCATCCCTTCCGCATCCGGCGACACCACCTGCACATGAAGATCTGCCTCCGGCCCGATAAAGGCGCGAATCTTTTTCAGCGTCTCATAGGGTTCCTGGCCCTGGGCCGCCAGAATCGCCGGATTGGTCGTCACTCCGTCCAGGGGATAATACTCGTACAGTCTGCGGATCTCATCGATCCCCGCATAATCTATCAGCAGTTTCATTTCATCCTCCACTCAGCGCCAGCATCCGCGGCGCAATCTGATATCACAGGGGCAAAACACCTCTTGCGTCAGGGTTTCCACTCCGGCATTCCGTGAGGCCTTACACCAAATATAGCCGTTCCCACCCGCACAATGGTGGCTCCCTCGCTGATGGCCGTCTCAAAGTCGTGGGTCATACCCATGGACAGCTCCTTCATCTCCACGCCCGGCAGATTTAAAGCCGCAAGCTCATCTCTGAGTTCGCGCATCCGGTGAAAATAGGGGCGATTGGCCTCCTCATCCCCCGGCGGGGCGATGGTCATCAGGCCCCGAACCTTTACCCGGTCAAACGCCGCCGTCTCGCAGAGCAAGGACCGCGCCTCCTCCGGTGCCACACCGCCTTTGGTTTCCTCCCCGCCGATATTGATCTCCAGAAGCACCGGCACAGTCACATTTTTCTTCTCCGCCTCCTTCTGGATCGTCTCTGCCAGCTTTACGGAATCCACCGAATGAATCAAGCATACAGGGCTTCCCACCAGATATTTGACCTTATTGCGCTGCAGGCCGCCGATAAAATGCCAGTGATTATCCCCCGGAATCTCCTCCATCTTGCGGCACAGATCCTGAACCTTATTTTCTCCGAAATCCCGAACACCGATCTCCATCAGCTCCCGAATCATCTCCGGCGGCTTGGTCTTGCTGACTGCCACCAGCGTCACCTCGTCCCTGTGGCGGCCGGCTCTCTCGCAGGCCGCTGCCACACGGGCCTCCACCTGTCTGTAATTTTCTGCTATCATTTTTGTTTCCTGCCTTTCCCTATCATCTTAGCCAGATCGACGGGCAAAGTCAAGACACTTCTATAGCAACCTTTCTAGTTCGCCAGGGTTCTCGGCCTCTGTGGGAACAGGTCGTCGTCCCGCTCTGCCGCCAGAGCGGCATCGACTGCGAGAAGGAACTGATGTTTTATTTCGTCGGGTTCCAGGCTAGCTTTACCATGATACTGCGGCGCTGGGTTGACCAGAACTGCAAAGAAAGAACTGAAATTCCCTCTTGCTTTTTCCCCTCGCATTTGCTACAGTGGTCTTACAAGACATGAGTACTTGCAGGATTTGAGCGATTCACGATTATTTTTAAGAAAGAACGAGGTAATGTAAGATGAGCTACGATGAGGAGCAGGATACTATCACTCTGACCTTTGACGACGGCACCGAGGCGGAATGTTTCGTATGGGGCTTTGTGGATGTAGATGGACAAACCTATATCTCCCTTCTGCCTATGGAAGAGGAGGATGATGAAGAAGCCGGCTGCTATCTCTACCAGTACGACGAGGACGAGAACGGAGAGCCCATCCTGGGATATATCGAAGACGATGCGCTGTTAGACCGGGTAATCGACGCTTTTGACAAGATGTTCGACGAGGAAGAGTCCGAGTACGATGAAATCGTGACCGAGGATGAGGAATAAAAGCAAAAGTTGGCCAAGGATATGCCCAAAATAATTTTAAAAGGACGCCTGAAAGCTCTTATCTGATTTTTCGGGCGTCCTTTTTGTCTGCATAGTTTTTGCTTGTTTTCTTGTTTTACTGTAAATTTTTACAAAATCGCATGCATATTATCATGTCTGCCGGAGATGTTGATCGATCAACATCTTCAGCGAACATAATATCCGTTTTACAGGTTACAGCAATTTACAGTGTCATCCGCATCACATCCGCGCTGCCAGATACTGCTCCAGGCCCTTGGTTTCAAACGTAGGAATGTAATTTTTCTGCATAAAGCGAATCTCCCGCTCGGAGGCCGGATGAAAGTTCTTCGCAGATATCTTTCCCCTCACATCGTACAGGCCGCGCTCAAAGTATAAGGCGCAGTGCTCCTCCAGACGGTTGATCATCAGCACCGAACCCTGAATCCCCTGGTGCAGCAGGTTTGCCAGCCAATAACAGCCGCCGCTTAAAAACAGCCGCTCCCAGCCCGCCTGTGAAAAGTATTCCGCCAGGGCGCTTAACATCTTTTTGTAATAATCCATACATCAATACCACCTGACCATTGGCAGCTCATTGTTTACATCGTTGGTGAACAGGATCTGATGCAGGTCGATAATTCCATTCATAAAGGTTGCGGCGCAGGCACACAGGTACAGCTCCCACATCCTTGCAAACCGTTCGTCAAACATTT
>CALWGV010000096.1 GCA_944380185.1 uncultured Lachnospiraceae bacterium | reverse complement strand
AGCATCCTCATGCTGCTCAGAAGCCCGAAGTATTGACATTCTAATCAGGACCGGAAGGAGGAGAAAAGATAATGGCTACTGCAAAATTCTACGGAACCGGCAGAAGAAAGAAATCTATCGCTAGAGTGTATCTGGTGCCCGGCACCGGCAACATCACCATCAATAAAAGAAGCATCGACGAGTACTTTGGCCTGGAGACGCTGAAGGTCGTAGTTCGTCAGCCTCTGGTTGCCACCGAGACTGTTGACAAGTTCGATGTTCTGGTAAATGTACACGGCGGCGGCTTCACCGGCCAGGCCGGCGCTGTTCGTCATGGCATCGCCCGCGCTCTGCTGCAGGCTGATCCCGAGTACCGTCCCGTGCTGAAGAAAGAGGGTTATCTGACCCGCGATCCTCGCATGAAGGAGAGAAAGAAATACGGCCTCAAAGCCGCTCGTCGTGCGCCTCAGTTCTCCAAGAGATAACAGGCCCCGGCAAATCAATATTGAAATATTCAAAAAGCTCGGAACCATGCGGTTTTCCGGGCTTTTTCTTTTTGGATATGCTGCGTGATGAACGTGTCTGTGTTCAGGTGTGCCGCAGACTGCCCCGGACAGCCATAAACAGCCGCCGCTGTTCTTAATCGTGACATTTTCTCCACCTAAACTCCACCTTTGTATGCTACACTGTCCCTGGGAGGTACAGGCAATGGCAAAAACGATTTTGATCATAGAGGATGAAGAATCCATACGGAATATTATCAGGGCGTTCCTGGAGGACGCCGGCTATACGGTGATTCTGGCTGCCGATGGTCTGGAGGGGATTGAGCAATTCCGGCGGAATAGGCCTGATCTGGTACTTCTCGATTTAATGCTCCCGAAAGTCGATGGTTTTGCTGTATGTGAGATTCTGCGCAGAGAGAGCCAGATTCCGATTATTATGCTGACTGCTCTGGATGACGACGACAGCCAGGTGAAGGGCTTTGACGCGCTGACGGATGACTATATTACCAAGCTTTTCTCCATGCCGGTTGTGATGAAGCATATCGAAGCGGTGCTCCGCCGTGCGAAACAGGGAGCCGCGCCAAACAACGTGATCCGCTATAAGGAAATCACCGTGGATACCGACAGTTTTACGGTTTTTGCGGGGACGCAGAAGGTTTTTCTGACTGCCAGAGAATTTGAGATTTTGAGGCTTCTTCTGGAAAATCAGGGAAGAGTGATTTCCAGGGAAAGGCTGCTGGACAGCGTTTGGGGATACGACTATATCGGCGATGCAAAGATCGTCAACACCCATATCAAGAACATCCGCAAAAAGCTGGGCGTGGACTATATAGAAACCATAAGAGGGGCGGGATATAAAATTGAGAAAGAAAATTAGTCAAAGCATCCAGGCCAAAACCTTTCTCAGTATGCTGACGCTGCTGGCGGCCTGCTGCATTATCATTTACGGCATGGTGCTGGTCTTTTTGCCGAGAAACTACCATACCGAGCTGGAAGGCCAGGTCACTTCTGATTTTTATGACCTGGTGGAGATTATGAAGCGGAATGGATGGGAGGAAAGCTCCGACAGCTTATTGGAGTTTTCCATGACGAACAGCGCCTCGGTGGAAATCAACGATGATAATGGGAACAATTTATTCTCTGTAAATTTTGCCGATATGGAGAATTTGGATACTTCCGCTCCCCCATGAGCTGTCTTGCAGTGTTCCGGCAAGATGGGAAAACCTACCACCTGTCTGTCAACGCTGCCCTGACGGCGGTGGCGCAGTCCTATGGCATTCTTCTGCGGCTCATCCCTTTTATCGCCGCTGTGATTCTGCTGATTTCTGTTATGGGGGCAGTTATCTGTTCCCGTTATTATTCCAAGCCGTTGATTGCGATCAGCAGCGTGGCAAAGCGGATGGCCACCCTGGATATGACCTGGAAGTGCGAGGTCAGACGAAAAGACGAGATCGGCGTTCTGTCCGTCAGCCTCAATGAAATGTCCCGGCAGCTGCGCAACGCACTGGAGAGTCTGCAGTCGGCCAATTTGCAGCTGAAGAAAGAGATCGAGCGGGAACGGGAGCAGGAAAAGCAGCGCGTGGAATTTTTCACCGCCGTGTCCCATGAGCTGAAAACCCCCATTGCCATCATTAAGGGGCAGCTGGAAGGCATGCTCTATCAGGTGGGCGAATATAAGGACAGGGGTACTTATCTGCGGCAGAGCCTGAAAACTGCCAATGACATGGAGGCGCTGGTGAAGGAGATTCTCTTTGCGGCCCGGATGAGCGGCAGTGATTTCCGCCTGGAGCGCATGGATCTGGACATCAGTCAAATGCTGCGAAAGGTCTGTCGGCAGTTTCACGGCCGGATGGAGGACAAGCAGATCGAGCTTTGTCTGGACATCCAGCCGGAGTACCATTGCCAGGGGGATCGGCGGCTGATGGAAAAGGTATTCACCAATGTGATCGGAAACGCCGTGGCCTATTCGCCGCCGGGGGCTGTGATTACCGTCACGCAAAAAGAGGAGGCGTTTTTCGTGGAGAATACCGGCGTTCACATTGCCGCAGAAGATTTAGCGCGTATCTTCACGCCCTTTTACCGGGTGGACAAATCCCGGAACCGGAACAGCGGAGGCAGCGGTCTGGGGCTGTATATCACGAAGACGATTTTAGATCGCCACGAAATATCCTATAGCATGGTCAATACAGAAAAGGGCGTGAAGTTTACGGCGTTTCTACAGTGATATAAATTTTGCATCCGAATCCGGAATCCCTGCGTTGTCCGAAACATATCTTTCCGCTCTCATGTGAAGATCATACTTTTTCCGAAGAGCGGCGATGGTTTCCATCATGGGGGAGGCATGGTGCACATCCAGGGACTCCTGATCCTTCCAGCTGTCAATCAGCAAAACCGTTTCGGGGTCGTTCATCGGGAAGAAGTAGTCGTACTTTTCATTTCCGGCTTCCGCACGAATCAGGTCGGCCGTCCCGCTGTGCTCCATCTCCTCGGCAAATTTGCGGGCACTTCCGTTTTTTCCGGTATAATAGAGATTCATCGTAATGCTCATGGCTTTTTCCTTCCTTTATTCTTTCCTTATTTTTTGGCATCCAGCAGCTTAACGCCTTCTTCCGGATTGCGGTCAATTGCGCCTACAATCCTGTGGGGGACATAGGGCTCTTCCAGATAAGCAATGTCATCTGCTGTGAGTGCGACGGCAAATGCTCCGGCGGCATCATCAAAGTGGGACGATTTGGTGGCTCCGATAATCGGTGACGTCACGCCTTTTGCCCATTCCCATGCCAGGGCAATCTGCTGCATTTTGACACCGTACTTTTCTGCAAGAGTATGGACGCGGCGAACGATTTCCATATCCTGCGTTTGGGTGCTGTCATATTTTCCCATAGCTGCCCGGTCCGTTCTGCTGCGGATAGAGTCAGAGTTCCACTCAGGCCGGGTTAGGTGTCCTGCTGCCAGCGGGCTGTATGGCATGAGGGAGACATTCATCTGGCGGCAGATGGGGATCAGCTCCCGCTCATCCTCACGGTAGAGGAGATTATAATGATTCTCCATTGCCGTAAACTGTGCCCAGCCGTTGTCTCTTGCGGCAAGCTGCATGTTGTAGAACTGATAGCCATACATAGCGGACGCACCGATCGCGCGAACCTTTCCGGCTGCCACCAGATCGTTCAGTGCTTCCATCGTCTCCTCAATGGGAGTATCATAGTCGAACCGGTGGATAATATACAAATCAAGATAATCCGTGCCCAGCCGTTTCAGGCTTCCGTCAATCTCACGATGAATGGCTTCTGAAGAGAGACGGCCGGGATTAAAATAGACCTTTGATGCAATGACAACTTTATCTCTGGGAATATTTTTCTTGATTGCCCGGCCTAAGTATTCCTCGCTGGTGCCGTCCGAATAGCCATTTGCAGTGTCAAAGAAGTTAATGCCCAGGTCTAAGGCGTGTTTTACAATTTTCTCGGTTTCGGCTTCGTCCAGCGTCCAGTCGTGGAGTGTCCCGGCCTTTCCAAAGCTCATACAGCCTACGCAGAGCTTCGATACTTCAATGTCTGTGTTTCCTAATTTTGCATATTCCATAGTTTCTGACGCCTCCTTAAGATTCCGGCAGCAACTGTCGGATACAGTGATATGCCAATTCGTAAATCGTCATCTGCGCAGCAGGAATCCCCACCTGCTTCATGACGGAAAGCTGTTTCTTCGTGGGATGGGCATACGCATAAATTCCGTAGAGGAAAGGGAAAAAGGCATAGCGGAAGTCCAGCTTTGCCGCTTCTTCCATGTCGGGCCGGTAAGCTGACAGACAGTCGTCAATAGCTGTCATGGCGCGATAGAAAGAGCGCTTATACTCCATGAGCCGTTCTTCCCGGCTGTTTTCCTCGATTTCATACAGATTCATGGTCTGAATCTTCAGCATAGTTTCCTGGCCGTCCAGCGTGTGCGCCAGTGCCTGCGCAAATTCATCCCGCTTCCACGGCCCGCCGGAACGCATCTGGATCAGCTTTTCTGTCCAGCGGTCATACTCGCGGGTCAGGAGAGCGAGGAAAATCTCTTCCTTTGTTTCAAAGTAATTGTAGATAGACGGCCGGGAAAAACTGGTTTCTGTGCTGATGTCTTTGATCGTCACTTCCCGGAAGCCTTTTGTGCGATAAAGGATTTCACAGGCGTCTATAATTTCATTTCTTCTCTGGGCAATCCGCTCCAAGGATTCTTTTGCCATATTGTTCTTCCATCAGGCGCCCAATCCTGCCTGATATGCCTCCTCCATTGCCTTTGTTCGTTCCACCTCACCCTTCTGCCAGACCCTTTCGCCCCAGATTCGCCCCTTGATTTCATTTCCCAGACCGCCAAAGATTTTTGTCAGTTCTTCATCGACAAGCTTCAGTCCGGCTTTTCCATCGTGGCCGGTGATGATCAGGTAAACCTCATGGCCGCCCAGCTCCTGCCACCGGGGAAGGAAGCGGTCAATCACTGTTTTCAGCTTTCCGTTCATGGCATAGAAGTAGGTGGGTGTCGCCACGACAATCACGTCGGCTTTTTGCATCTTATCCAGGATTTCTTCCATATCGTCCTTGATGACGCATCGCCCTGTGCGGAAACAGGCGTAGCAGGCGTGACAGAATTCTGTGTTTTTGTCATATAACGAAATCAGCTCTGTTTTATGTCCGGCTTCTTGCGCGCCCTTCATAAATTGACGGCAGAGAATATCGGAATTCCCCTTTTTTCTGGGGCTTGCCGAAAGGATTAAAATATTCTTCATTATCGTTTCTCCTTGAAGGAAAGACATTTCCCAAGAACCTCTCCCGTCTCCAGATACTCATAGGTGGGAAACTCAAACAGAACAGGTTTCAGCTTATTATAGTCGATCTTTCCCTCTTCATTCAGACAGGCCTCCTCCACAAGAGTGCTGTCGATGGTGCAGATAAAGCTCTCAAATCCCTTTGTATTGTAAATATCCACAACCGTACATTCAATGGCCAGAGGGGACTTTTTGATGATCGGGGTTTTTGACACTCCCATTTCATAATCAAAAACAGCAGATTTATCCACTTTCGCACCGCTGACGCTGCCCACGTAGTCTGCCTCCGGGAGAATCGAACGGTCAACAATGTTAATGGATAGCTTATTCGCATCTTTAATGACACCGTTGATGTAGTGGTTGGCCGCAAGGCTGACCATGACCCGGTCGTGGCCGATGATGCCAACATGTCCCACCAGCGTCCAGGTGGGCTTGCTGTCCGCCGCAGCCCCGACAACAACCAGGGGAGTGGGATATAGTGCTAATACAGAACCTACATTTTTCTTCATTGTGATTACCTCTCTTTCTTTTTCTGACACCGTGTCAGCAATATCATTATATATCTTCTCTGACACCGTGTCAATAATCGCTTTATAAATTTGAACAGCAGAGACATTCCTCTCCGACACCAGCTCCGCCTAAAAAATATCCAGACTCCATCAGGGCTCCATCTTCGCCGTGTACCATAAGGGTGTTCCCGGCAGACGGGAACGCTGCCGGAGCGGGAAAACGTTCCGGAGAAAAATTACGTTAGAAGGTACACAAGTGAATCAACTGCTTTTATTCGAAGGAAATGAGGTGACTGGGATATGAACCTGTGCAAGCGTGCCTTGCTGTATTCCATCTGCAAAAAGGGCAGCCCCATCATCGCCGAAACAGTCAGCCAGGTGCTGGCCCTGTTCCTGACACTGCGGTTTAGGGGGCGGATCCATGAAACTGGCGTCTATCTGGCCATGGGCATTTCCAAGGGATCGGTGCTGCTGCAATACCTGCTGAAAGTGACTCTCGCGGCGGCCATCGCCCTGGTGATCTCCTTTGGAACCAGCACGGCTATTGTCTGTCAGATCGGGAGCAGTCTGCTCTCTCAGGTGACGGGCGAAACTTATGAAACGGTGGATCTGACCGGGGAAACCGAAGCTGTAGGAGAGGCTGCCAAAGAACTTGCCGAGGAGCCCGCCGAGGATTTGGGGCTTGCCGAGATCGAGGCGGCTGTTTCCGCCGAGGATTATGCCGGAGTGAGGGTTTTCGGCATGGCGCTCTGTGCGGTCTCTGCCGCGCTGGCAGCCTATCCTATTATGAAGATGAGACCTAAGAGTATCTTACCGCAGACGAGTTAAGGGGGGGCACATATGATATGAATTTAGGAATATGAGCGATTTTATATAGCACGCGAAAATGAAAAAGGACATTGCTGCTGTTCTTCCTGTTCCTGGCCATTGCCACCCTTTTAAGCCGGGAATGCGCGGAACAAAACGGCCTGCAAATCGGCGATACCGTGATCGGGAAGATCTGGGATCCCAGCTATAATAACCCGGAGATGGAAATGGAGCTGGTGGGAATTTTTGATATCGTGGCGGACAAAGAGGATGTGGCCAACATGTATAATGCTTCCTCCCTGTGGGATTTTACGGAGTATGCCTTTTGCAGCAATGACGCCACTACAGCTATGGCTGTGAAATATTCCGACGGCGGAGGAATAGAGGATGCGTTCTTCTGTGTGACCAATGCGGCAAAACTGAACAGCATCATTGAGGAAGTGCGGAAAATTTCTCCTATATGCTGGAAACCCTGCTCATTGCGGTGGCTGCCTTCCCGCTGGCTTATCTCTCCAGCAAGCAGGTGGCCGGCACTCTGGGTACATTGTTCGGCAAGACAGCGGAGAACGTCATTGTCACACCGCAGCATTTCATGCGGGCAGCCATCATGGGCGGTGCCCTGCTGACAGCGGCGGTGCTGGTGTCCAGCATCTCGATCATGAGACTGAAACCCAGGCAGATTTTAACGCAGATGGAATAGAGTTTGGTCAAAGGATTAACATGAACAAAAAATCAGCGTCCTTCAACGTGGTGAGGGATGTGAAATGACAGCCCAGATATTGGGCAGAAACGAGGCAATCACTATGAGTATCATGGAACTCAGACAAGTGGGATACTCCTACGATAATAAAAAGAGAGTCTTAAAAGGCGTCAGCGTTGAGCTGGAACAGGGCAGGCTCTATGCCATCCTGGGTCCCTCCGGCTGCGGCAAAACCACCATGCTCTCCCTGATCGACTACCTGACCCCTGCAGAGAATGTGTCGCTGACTTCCAAGCTGCCGCCGCTGCCCATCCTGGAGTGCCTGGATCTGAGGAAGGAGGAGGCCAAGCGAAATGTGCTGAAACTCTCCGGCGGCCAGCAGCAGCGTGTGGCCATTGCCCGCGCTCTGGCAAGCGAGGCTCCGGTGATTCTGGCGGATGAGCCCACCGGCAATCTGGATGAGGACACCGCCGAGGATATTGCCGATATCCTCAAAAAGAGCGCCCACAAGATGAATAAGTGTGTAGTGGTTGTGAGTCATTCGGGTGAGCTGGCAAAGCAGGCTGATGTGGTGTTCCGGCTGAAAAAGGGTGAACTGCAGGTCTTGGAGTGTGTCCAAGACAGAGCACAGCACCAATCCTGAAGAAATAATATTCCGCGCAGTGAAAGGAAGGCAAAATGATGGACAATCCCCTATTTTATAAGTCTTCAAAAAAGGGCAGGTTTTTTCGTGTTTTATTTGTGGCTTGCTGTGTATTCGTAGTGGTTTTGCTGGTTACTGCTTTTATTTATTTGGCTGCATGCCATCAGAATATTTCGCGGCAGCTGGCACAAGGAATCCCAGTGCGAGGCAACGAGCTGGCGATTGCAAATCTTTATTTTACAAGCTGCGTTCCGTATTTTGTTCTTGCCAGTGCAATGGTATTTTGCGCTTTTATGATCCGGAAAATGGCTGCATGTACGGACAGCGTTCCTGAAAAGCTCACCCCCTGTATGTTTAATCCAGCGATAGAGGCAGGAGGTTCTGTTTTTATAGAACAGGCGGAGCTGGAGGAAGATAAAGATGACGATTGGTGAGGCTGTGGATCTAAGCAAGAGGGGCTATCCGTTTCAGGATAGTCTCTTTTATTGTTAGGCCAAGGGCCTGTTTCCATTGTGTAGTTTTTCGTGTTCCGAAAAACGGAACTTTGGAAACAAAAAACCACCTGCTATGCAGGTGAGTCAGCATTGCTTTAGCTTACAGTAAAAAACC
>CALWGV010000095.1 GCA_944380185.1 uncultured Lachnospiraceae bacterium | reverse complement strand
AGAATCTTCGGGGTTGGAATATACTGTTTTGTTGTCAAGGTACTTGATGTTTCTTGGTTTTGCTTCGCTGTCTCGCTGACAGCTTGTATATACTACCACACCCTTCCAGACTTGTCAACAGCTTTTTTAAATTTTTTTTAGGTTTTTTTGTCCTCAATTTTTACAGCGATTTTACCGTGTTTTTCTGTGCCCTCCTTTCCTATTCGCGATTCAATATCCGTCCGAAAATTCTTCGGTCTATGACTCTCTCTTTTTTTGGAGTAAATAATGTAAATAAAGAAGCCACCCGTTTTTCTCCAGGCGGCTTCTCTGAAATCTCTAAGATGTTGAGGTCAAAAGGGATTACTTATCATTCTGCGTCCGCAGCGCCCGTGGCCAGTGCAGCCGCATTGGTGCCGGCGATTCTGCCAAAGTAAACGGCCGAACCGATCGCCATGCCGCAGCAAGGATACTCCGTGCCGAACAGCCCGGTGAAAGCCACCTCGCCGGCAGCGTACAGCCCGTCAATGGGCTGGTCTTCCGTATCCAGGACCTGGGAATTCTCATTAATGCACAAACCGCCGAAGGTAGCGGAGGAGCCGGGGTTCATGGCAATGGCGTAATAGGTATCGCCCTCCACCGGAACCATGTACTCGGCAGGCTTACCGAAGTCCTCGTCCTCGCCGGCAGCGCACAGCTCATTGTAGCGGTCTACCGTAGCCGTCAGTACCTCGGGATCCATGTTCAGAAGGCCGGCCAGTTCCTCAACGGAAGAAGCCTGCACCGTGGAATCCAGGGTCATGCCATACTGCACCGTCGGATTCGGATCGTTGGCGGTGGCGATATAGTAAGCAATGGGACTCTCCGCCAGACGCAAAGCCTCAGCCACATGAGACTGATAGGTCCACTCGTCCACCACACGCTCGCCGGCGGCGGATACGATCAGACCGGATTCCTCATTGATGCCTACGCCGCAGGTATAGCTCACATACACCAGCTGCAGGCCCTCGCTGTCAAACACCTGAGCTCCCACAGCCGCCGCCATGGTCAGGCCGTCGCCCACGTTGCCCTTGGGCACACTGGTGTAGGAATTATCCGGCAGGAAGGCGGAATAGCGGGCCATCATCTCCGGATTGGAAGCATAGCCGCCGGTTGCCAGCACGACAGCCCCGCCCTGCAGGGTTACGGTCTTTCCATCGGCCGTTTCAGCCACCACGCCGGTAACAGCTCCGTTTTCATCGGTAACCAGTTCCGTGCCGCTGGTATTGTAGATAATATTGACGCCCAGTCCTTCCGCTGTCTTGGTCAGGGGAACCGTGATCTGGCCGCCATGGCCGCTGGTCTGTCCGCCGCCTCCCAGGGTATTGTGCACCCTCCAGGGAGTCAGGGAAGAATGGATCGGCTCCACATCCTGTACCTGCACGCCCAGATCCGCCAGCCAGTTTAGATTCTCCGCAGAATCGTCGCAGAACATCCGCAGCAAATCCTCATCGATCAGCCCATTGCTGAAGCTCATCAGGTACTCGTACATCAGATCCGGATTGTCCTCCTGGTCCTGGGCCTCCTGCCACTGGGTGCCGGCAGCCAGAATCTTGCCGCCGCTGCGGGCCGTCGAGCCTCCGGTCACTCCCTGCTTCTCAATCACCACTACATCCGCGCCGCCCTCGGCCGCCGTAATGGCCGCGGACAGACCGGCAGCTCCGGCGCCCACCACGATCACATCCGCCTCGACCGTCTCCGGCACATCGGACTCCAGATGGTACTCCGGCATAGCTGACGCATCGCCTCCGGCCTGCTCCACGCAGTCCGTCACCGCCGCCTTAATAGCCGCAGAGGTAATCGTCGCCCCGGTAACCGAATCCACATTCACCGTCTGTCCCGCCAACATCTGCTGAGGCAGGGCCTCCACCGGCGTCGTGTCAAGTCCCTGGCCGATGCCGTAGGTCTCGGACTGGTTCGTCACCGTGATGGCGGTGATACTGTCCTCGTCAAAGGTCACTTCCACCGTAACATCGCCGTTCATACCGGTAGAAGTACCGGTGTAGGTCCCCGCCGTATAGCCGCCGGCAGCCTCCGTCGCCTCTTCCGTTTCCGCTCCAGCCGTCAGGGCCTGCGTGCCTGCCGCCGTTCCCTCGGTGGCGTCGGTGCCGTTCCCGCAGCCCGCCAGAGAGAACACCAGGGCCGCTGCCAAAAGCAAAGCCAAACTTCTTCTCTTCATGAATTTCTTCCTCCTCATTTCATTTTCATTATGTAAACCGCTATGCGGTTTATGTCGAAATTATGCCGAAAGGCTGTCCCTTATCACCTGCCTGCATCGGGAGCGCACGTCCTCGCTCTGCCAGAGCTCCGGCTCCGCCTGAAAGAACAGGTACATCGCGGTGGCAATCCCATAATAGGTCTGCGCCAGCAGATCCGCAGGCAGATTCTTTAGCTCTCCCCGGCCGATTCCCTCCTCCACCACAGCTTCAATATCCTCATAGAGCTCCTCCAGACAGTCTCCAGGCCGGCGCATGCTGCCCGGTCTGCTCCCGTAAAGCCTCTCAATCCGGGATTCCAGCGGATGGGAGAGGGTAAAATCCATGATATTGTCCAGGCGACGGCACAGTTTATCCAGGGCCGTCCCCTCTTCATCCAGGCCCGCATTGCAGGCCTCCACATCCATCCGGTAGCAGTAGCGGTATACCTGGGTGATCAGGTCCTCTTTCGATGGAAAATACAGATACATCGTTCCCTTAGCCACCCCTGCCGCCGTGGCAATATCCTGCATGGATGCAGCCTCAAAGCCCTCCTCCGCAAACAGGCGAATCGCCGCCTCCATAATCTGTTTTCTCTTCCCCTGCTCCCCCATGGCGCCTCCCTTTCGTATTCATGCAAGTTCCATGTAATAATGTTGGTGTCGGAAGGTATTTCGACACCTATGATACCCAATCGCAGCGCGAGCCCCTTAAGAGAACCAAGCACTGAAGTGCCGCCGCTAGTCCTTCGGGGCTTTGCACTGCGTGGTTTTGCAGCTGCAAAAAATGACCGACCGGTCAGTCGTTTATAAAATAACATATATAGGATTGTTTGTCAATAGACGACCAAGAAATTTCGTTATTTGCACCTCACATAAACACAGCGGGCCAAGAGCAAAAAACTCCTGGCCCGCTGCATTTACAGCCCCTGCTAGTTTATAATTCTTCACCGTTTGTCTCGATTACCTTTTTATACCAATAAAAGCTGTCCTTTCGGCTTCTCGCCAATGTTCCATTTCCCGCATTATCCCGGTCCACATAGATGAAGCCATACCTTTTTTTCATCTCACCTGTAGAAGCCGATATTTCATCAATGCAGCCCCAGGAGGTGTAGCCAAACAAATCCACTCCATCTGCCAGAGCCTGGCCCATGGCTTCTATATGCCCTCTTAAATACTCGATTCGATAATCGTCATGGATTTCCCCCTGTTCATCCGGCTTGTCCTCGGCGCCCAATCCGTTTTCCACCACAATCACGGGGATCTGATAACGATCATAGATCATATTGAGGGCATAGCGCAACCCGGTCGGGTCCATTCCCCATCCCCATTCACTGTAGGTTAAATACGGGTTTTTTTCTCCGATTGTAAAATTACCCTTTGAAACCTCCCGTATTTCCGCCGCGGAGGCGCAGGCGCTGGAATAATAGGAAAAGCTATAGAAGTCCACCGTTCCTTCCCGCAAATCCTTCTTATCCTCCTCAGCCATCATGAGCTTAACCCCTGCCCGCTCCAGTATGGCTTTCGCATAGGAGGGATAGTAGCCCCGCACCTGCACATCTGCACAGTAATGAACGATCTTCTGATCCTTCTCGACCTTGGCCATGACGTCCTCCGGCGCGCATGTTCTGGGATAATTGACGGCATAGGCGATCATACAACCCACTTTATATGCCGGGTCTATCTGATGCGCCGCTTTCACGGCATGGGCACTTGCCACCAGCTTGTGATGAATCTGCTGATAAGTGGACTGGGCGGATCTGGCCGCCAGCTCCCTCGGCATAAGATCCAGAAACATGATCGTATTGTTGATCTCATTGAAAGTCAGCCAGTATTTGACCAGGCCTCTGTACTCCGTCAGAATCGTCCGGGCGTACCGGTCAAATGCATCGATCATCCTCCGGTCATCCCAGCCGCCATATGTATTTACCAGGTAAAGCGGGTCCTCGCCGTGCCACATCGTCACGATAGGCTCGATCTGATATTTCTTCAGCTCCTGGAACACCTGTCGGTAAAAGTTCAGCCCCTCCCGGTTAGGCTCAGTCTCATCCCCCCTGGGGAAAATTCTCGACCAGCATATGGACATGCGAAACGCTTTAAAACCCATCTGAGCAAGCAATGCGATGTCCTCTTTGTAGTGATGATAAAAATCAACTGCTTTATGGGTGGGATAATACTCGCCATCGAGCACGGCATATTTCGCCTCTTTAGGCAGCTCCCCCAGAAACTGCGCGTATTTCCCCGGGACTCCATCCCGGTCCAGGTAGGTATAATACCGGGGACTGGTATTGGTTCCCGCCGTGACGACATCCTGAATCGTAAGCCCTCTTCCATCTTCATCAAAGGCGCCTTCAATCTGAGAGGAAGAGGTTGCTCCTCCCCATAAAAAATTCTTCGGAAACGGTCTCAAGATTGCTCTTCCTCCCTTTTTATCCTTTTTCATTTCCCTTATAAAATACCATCGTTCCTACAAAGCCCAGAACAAAAGCCAGCGCCACGCCAATACATCCATTCACCATATTGGCAGTCGTGTGACCGGAATACATTATAAACGGACCCACAATAGGCACTGAGACGGTCAGATTAATCATCGCTGTGTGCGTAAGGCCGATATAGAAACCGCCGATCGCACTGGCTATCACTTCCACAATCAGACAAATACGGCTCTTAAAGAGAATACCGTAAATCGTCGGTTCCGAAACAGCTCCCAGCGCCTGACTGGTCAGGGCTACGATTCCCACCTGCCTTTCCGCGGCAGACTTAGATTTGATGATATAAGCCAAAGCAACTCCCTCGATGCACATCCCATATACAGCCATAAAAGGAAAATACAGATAATCCATTCCCGTCGCCGTATATACCGCAAAGGTTGCCAGGAAAATAGGACCTCCCATACCAAAGGCCACCAGGAATGGATAGAGACCAGCCACCAGCGCTCCTTCCAGGAATCCTGCGTGCTCGCTCAGCGCCATGATGACGTTGGCCAGTCCGGTACCCAGCCACTGTCCGATCGGCCCCAGCACGCAAAGTCCCAGAGGCGTCATAATCAGTACGGTAAGTGTGGGCACCAGCATCGCCTTTAAGACATCCGGGATTATCTTGTTCCAAAGCTTTTCCACATAGACCTGCACGGCCACAATCAGGATAATCGGCAAGAATGAGGTGGAATAGTTGATCGCCGTCATCGGAATGCCAAAGACCGTAAAAGACTGTCCCGATTCGACTACCCCCAGAATCGTAGGGCTGAGCAGAATACCCGCCATAACCATGGATACCACTGTATTTGCCCCCAGCTTTCTGGAGGCGGAGAATGCCAGCAGAAAAGGCAGGAAGTATGTCACTGAACTAGCCATTCCTGTGAGCAGCACATAGGCATCCGATTCCGCTGAGAGAAGATTCAGGATACTCGGCCCCAGAACAGCCGCGATCGTATTCAGCAGGCCCATCACGACAAAAGCCGGGATGATCGGCGTAATGCATCCGGAGATCAGCTCGAACAGCTTGCTGCCGATGGTCTTAGCCGTTATCTTCTCTTTTTTTGCCGGAGCATCCAGATTTTCTTTGATCGCCTCATGTCCCGTCAATCCGCCGATTCGGAGCACCTCCTGATATACATCGTCCACTTTGGGGCCAATGATAATCTGATACTCTCCCACATTTTTCTGAAAACCCAGAACCCCGGGTATCTCTTTGATCTTATCCACGTCCGCAAGCTCTTCCCGTTTCAGCCGAAACCGCAGTCTCGTCATGCAATGCAGTACGTCCGCGACATTTTCGCTTCCGCCAACATATTTTAAAATATCCGTTGCCATATCCGTATACTTTGACATAGCTTTCTCCTTTCCCGTCTGTGTGGATTCCACCGCTTTTAATTTGCAGCCCGCAAGCTCTACTTCGGATATTTCCGGGAGTTTATGTATTTCATCCTGGCGGACGATACTCCTGTCCTTAAGGATCAGGACAATGGTATTTTCCGTGCACTTTTTCGCGCTGACATTCTCCTCGCCCCCGCACAGAGCTATAATTTTCTCAACAATTTTTTCCTGCATAAATTCCTCCATAACGCTTGCTTTAGTCTTGCTTATCCATCAACCGATTAATATGCAACATCAGATACAACAGCTCGTCTTTGGTACATTCCCACCCCCACTTTTCTTTGAAATAATTATTAATATGGAGCGTACATTTATATATTTCCGGAAATTCATAGATGAGGCCCCCTATGATCTTCTCCATATTGTTTTCCATTGGTTTATTGTTCTGCAGCCGCTGCACCAGATAGCGCAGATGTGTCGAAAATCTCGAATAGGAAAAGCTGTCTTTATCCAGCTGGATTCCCAGATCCTCTTCTATGATCCGGTCTACCTCCGTCAAAATCTCCACTTGAACAATCGCCTCGTGCATATCTCCCTTTTCCAATTCAGAATAGATGATATGCATCGCAATATTTGCAATCTCCTCCTGCGGAAGCTTCTGGCCGGTATAGTCCTCCACCACGTCCAGAGCCAGCAGTCCCAGCTCATATTCTCTCGGATACAAGTGTTCAATATCATAGGAAAACGGCATATCGAAAACAATGCCTTTCTTCTGCCTTTCCAGAGCAAAATTCAGATGATCTGCCAGTGTAATAACGGCATTCGGATTTAATTCGCAGTCCAGCTCAATCTTGGCCTGCTCTATAATATCGGCGGCAGCCAGCAGCATCTCCTGAGGAAGCGACGGAACCATATCCATATAGATCGGATCCAAATCATAAAAGGTTTTGGATATTTTACTCAGATCATTTAGCTCATATGGAACCTGTGGGAATCCGATGCCCTTGCCCAGTACCACCAATTCGTTACCCTTCTGATCCAATGCGATGGCAGCATTATGATTGATTCGTTTAATAATCTTCAAAATATTCCCCCCTGCAAACAAAAAAACGGAGCCCCTACATTGTTAGTCAATAACAAGTAGAGCCTCCGAAGAGTAACACCTTGATCTGTGTTTATTTATAGCAGATTTTCGGCCGTCTGTCAATCCTTTTTTCAGCCGAAGGGATTTGCTCCGGCTTCTCCTTTTGTCTGTATAGATTTGACCGCCTACAGACAGACAGTATTTCCCGATATGGTTTATCGTCCGGTAAAATAAGCTGGGTGCTTTCTCAGAAAATAATCTCCAGCAGCAGATTGTTCCCGTATATTGCCGTCAAAAAATCGCTCGACGCTACGCACTGTGCCGCGCTCTGCCCAACCTGCGTCGTGCCGATCACCGTCAGGACGATTCCCAGAATCCAGACGAGCAGAAGGCCTTCGATTAAGCCTGCTGCCACTCCCCCCAGCTTATTGAGTCCGTGAATAATCGGCAGATGCTCCAGGATTCTGAGCAGGAACACCGCCACTCGAAGCAGGAAAAAGACCACAATAAAGGTGATAATATATCCGACCAGCACCAGAATTTTTTCTGACAGCTGTGCGCTGATAAAGGTGGCAAAAGCCTCCGTACCGGCAGACAGATATTCTTGCCCCGCCTCCAGCAGCTCGTCCTTGATTGAAGCCACAAAAGGCAGCTGCTCAATCACCGCGCTCTGCCCCTGCTCGCCTAATGCTGCACCTGTATCTCCTCCTGTCTGTTCTTCGATAGTCTGCCATACCACGGCCTCTACACGGGTTTCTATATAAGTGGGCAGACCTGTGTTCTCCTGCAGGAAATCACATACGCGGGGGCTGAAAATCAATACCAGAATAAAGGTCAAAATACCGATAACCAGATTCAGCACTGTGCGGATCAGGCCCCGCATATAGCCAAGCAGCACCGCCACCGCCAAGATTGCAATTGTCACGATCAGCAACCAGTTACTATCCATTTTTACTTTCTACTCCTTGAAATGTTCTTCCTTTAGAATCAAATACCCCTCCTTATTATAGCGGTTGGAGAATAGGCTCTTAAACGATCTCCTCTCTGCCCGCAAAATCGCCTTCTCCACCAACTCCTGCGCCAGCTCCTCCGTCAGCGGAACTCTCTCTTGTTGATACTGTTCCGCCACAGCAAAGACGGCCAATCCCCCCAGGTCGTCAATGGTGGCATCCAACATCTGGGCATATTCCTCGGCAAAATCAAAAAACTCTTTTGCCGTCATCCCCCCGGATGTCCTCTTTCCCGAAGATTTCTCATCTGCGGCTTGCAAAAAGGCAGCTTCTTTGACTTTATCCTTTTCCTTTGCCTTTCCTTTAATCTTTGCGTGGGATTTGGATCTCTCCCTCTCTCCCGGCTGCAGCCTCGGCTCAGGCGCCGGTTCCAATTTCAGCTCCGGGTCCGGTGCAGGCTCCAATTTTAGCTCCTGTTCCTGCTGTGTCTGTTCCTGCCGTTCCTGCTGTGTCTGCTCATCCGGCTGCTCCCTGGAGAGTCCGACCTCCCCGGACAGGTCAGCTTCCTCAGGCACTGTGGGCTGCTCAGACAATTCCGCCCCTTCGGCAGGCTGTCGATTTGTCCGCGTCTCCCTCTGCTCTCCGCTTTCCTGTACAGCCGTCTGACTTTTCAGGCTTTCAAGACCTCCTGCGCGCAAAGCCTCCTCCACCAGCTCTGCCAGTGTGCGGTGCTCCTGCGGTTTTTCTTCGGCCGGCATATCTGCCGCTTCTGTTTGCGCCTCTGCCGCCTCCGCTGCAGCAGTTTCCGCTGTCCCGGCATTATCGTCTGCACAGGAAAGGAATCGGCAGCCGGCAAAGAAAGGAACCCTCTCCCGCAATCCGTCTATCTGTAGCTTTGTGTCAATTAACGCCACAAAGCTGTCTTTTTGATCAGTCTGCGCTCTGTCAATCACCTCTGCCAACACAGAATCGGGGACACCTGCCGTCCCCACGACGATCAAATCTCTCCCTGCCAGTTTACGGAAAGTTTTTACCAGGTCCTTGGAAATCAGCTTTTCTCCCCGGATCTTGGCCGCCTGCGCAGCCGGATGCCCCAACTGCTCTCTCATCCGGCGAATATAGGACACACATTCATGAAGACCAGTTTCTTCATCTTCACAGGCGACAAGCACATAGTGATCATTTGCCGCTGCCTCAGCAGCTTCTTCATGCTGCTCTTTTGTCAGCTCCTCTGAAGGCTGGGCCTCTGTCGCTGCTTGTGCCTTTATCGGCTGAGCTTCCTCTGCCTTCGGATTCTGCCGCATTGCTTCCTGCATGAGCTGATTGGCCCGTCTCTCCACTGCTTCTGCGTCCACCATTCCGTCCTGCGATTCCTGCAGCGCCTCGTCGATCGCTCTGGACTCAAAAACAAAGGTCTTGGTCTTCGCCTGGGCCGGCTCCGCAGGTATCTGCAGCTCCGGGCCGGTTTCTTCCTGCCTGATTTCCTCTCGGCCGGTTTCTTCCTGGCCGACTTCCTCCCGGCCGGTTTCCTCCTGCCTGATTTCATCCTGCCTGATCTCTTCCCGGCTGGTTTCCTCCCGGCCAGTCTCCCCCGCGCCGGTCCCTGCCTCTGCAGGTTTTTCCTGAGAAGGCTCTTTTATCTCCCGGTTTGTCCTCGCCTCTCGTCTGGCTATAGCGGCCTCGATTTCTCTGGCTAGGCTGCGCTCAAACTCTGCCTGTCTTCGTCCTTCCTCAGCATAGGCAGATACCCGAGGCGTCTGTGTCTGCGACTGGGGTTCGCTGTCGGGTTCAGGGACATTCTGCGCTTCCTGCGCCTCTCGAAGCTGACCTTCCCCTTCTTCCGGCTGACTCTCCTGCGAGGGCGGCAGTCCTGCCGCCTCGATCTTCCGCTCCTTTTTCTCCCTCTCCTCTTCTCTGGCCTCCTCCGCCTCGGCCTCCTTCTGTATGTCCTCCAGCCGGCGCAGATATTTCTCTTTATTTTCTTTCTTCTCCATCTGCTCCGGCGTCAGAGGCGCGATTTTCTGCTTGAGCTCCAGGGCCTTATCCACATAAGGACCTACGCCAAACCACAGAATCAGCTCGTCGCAGAGCTTGATGCATTCCTCCTGCTTACCCGCCCGATAGTACAGCGAAGCCAGCTCGTAGGACCACTTCTCCTCAAACTCTCTCTTCTGATAGGCCTCCAGAATCGTGATCAGCTGCTCCGGAGACGCCCCCTTTGCCCTGGCGATCTCATAGCGCAGGATCAGACGGCTGGGATCCTGGGGAGACGTGGCGGCAAATTCCTTTAAATATTCCTCCGCCTCGGCGAACTCCCCCTGCTTGACTGCCAGTTCCGTCAGTTTATACAGGAAGCGGCGGCCCACCGGAGCCCGCTCATAGGCCAGCAGCAGGATATCCTTGGCATCCTCATACCGTTCCAGCTTTTCATAGACCTGCGACACCACGGTCAGCATTTTTACGTTTCGGATCCGCTCCCAGTCGATGCCGTCGGCAATCTTGGCTGCAGTCTCGTAATCTTTTCGCTCAGCCAGTTTTTTGATTTTTTCTGCTTTTATCGAATATTCGTACTTATCCAATTTAACTGTTCACCTCTGTGATACGCAGTCACAGCTGTGTACGGCCCTCCAGAGCCCGCAGCAGCGTCACTTCGTCAATATATTCCAGATCACCGCCCACCGGCACACCGCTGGCAATACGAGTGACCTTTATCCCTGTCGGCTTGATCAGCTTGCTCAGATACATGGCTGTAGTCTCACCCTCAAGGCTTGAATTGGTGGCGATGATGACCTCGCTCACATCACCCTGCAGCCGTTTCATCAGTTCCTTAAGCTTGATATCTGCAGGACCGATACCCAGGGCCGGTGAAATCGCGCCATGCAGGACATGATACACTCCATTATATTTGCCCGTCTTTTCATAGGCCGCCAGGTCTCTGGTATTTTCTACCACCATAATCTGTGTGTGATCCCGGGCAGGACTTGCGCAGATCGGACAAAGCTTGCTGTCCGTCAGCGTACAGCATTCTTCACAGTAGCACACTGTGCGCTTCGCCTGCTGAATGGTGTCCGTCAGGCGGTCCACGTCCTCCTGCGGCAGGTTCAGCAGATGAAAGGCCAGACGTCCGGCCGACTTGGCGCCGATCCCCGGCAGGCGGGACAGCTCATCGATCAGAGCCGTTATTTTAGCGCTGTAATAATCCATCAGAACGGAAAGCCTCCCATACCGCCGGTCATCTTGCCCATGACAGCATTGGCGTCATCCTCCACCTGGCGCAGCGCCTCATTCATGGCAGCTACGATCAGATCCTGCAGCATCTCTATATCCTCAGGATCCACCACTTCCGGGGTCAGTGTGAGGTTCAATACCTCCCTTTTGCCGTTCATGGTTACAGAAACCGCTCCGCCGCCGGACTGTGCCGAATACTCCTTTTCTTCCAGAGCCTTAGCCTGCTCCTCGATCTGACGCTGCATTCTCTGCGCCTGCTTCATCAGGTTATTCATATTGCCGGGCATTCCTCCCGGGAAACCGCCTCTCTTTGCCATGTCTGTTCATCCTCCTTATTCCATAATAATATCTACTTTAAATTTTTGTTTCAGCTCTTCCTCAGTCACATAATTTTTATGCGCATATTCCGTCTCCGCCACCAGAGACGCCGAAAGTTCCACATCCACCTGATAGGCCGATGCAATATATTCGTGCAGCTCCTTCAGCACACTGGGCCGGCTGCCGATGTCGTAGTTGCGTTTATCGTGAAAAATCAGTTCCAGTCTTCCTTCTCCTCTGGGTTCCAGCTCCACATCGGCCAAAGTGTATTTGACGCTGTGGCCTACGGCTCCGATGATCTGTTTCCATTCCCTGGTCAGCAGACGCAGCTCATCGGCCTGTGCCTGAGGCAGCACCACTGTCTCCGTTTTTGCTTCGGGCGGATTTTCCTCCCCGGTCCGCTCCTGTCCATGCCCTGCTCTTCCTGCCGGCCCGCCGGCTGCCGGCTGAATCAGTGCGCCCGACTGGACCAATCTCTCCAGATCTTCCAGGCGCTGCAGGACGGAATCGAGATTAGTCTCCATGGCAGGCTTTGCCAGACGGATCAGGGCGATCTCCAGCAGAACTCTCTTGGAAGCGCTGAAGCGCATTTGGTTCATGGTCTCCGACAGTACACGAATATAGCGCATAACCGTATCCTGGGAAACCAGACGCGAATCCTCTAAAAGGCGGTCCAGATCCTCCTGCGGCATATCGAGAAAATCCCCGCCGTCCTCACCGGTCTGAACAAGCAGCATTCCCCGCAGATACCAGATAAAATCCGACACAAACTGGGTCAGGTCACGGCCGGACAATACTAACTCTTCCAGCTCTCGCAGGCACTGTCCCACGTTCCCGCCGCTTAAGGTGCGGAAGAAGCGGCTGTAAACCTCATTGTCCACGGCGCCCAGCACATCCAGCACCCGTTCGTAGGTCAGCTTCTGTCCGTAATAAAAGGCAACGCACTGATCAAACAGACTGATGGAGTCGCGCAGGGAGCCATCTCCCTTTTTGGCCACATACCGCAGAGCCTTGTCCTCGGTGTCGATCCCCTCGGCCGCTGCCATTTCTGCAAGCCGTCCGGTGATCGTATCCCCATCGATGCGCCGGAAATCATATCTCTGGCAGCGGGACAACACCGTGATAGGAATACGATGAACCTCGGTGGTAGCCAGAATAAAAATAACATAGGAGGGCGGTTCCTCCAGCGTCTTGAGCAGAGCGTTGAAGGCCCCTGTGGAAAGCATATGGACCTCGTCGATAATGTATACCCGGTATTTGGCCTCAGCCGGCGAATATTCCACCTCATCCCGGATCTGACGGATATTATCCACGCCATTGTTGGATGCGGCGTCGATCTCCACCACATTCATCGATGACCCGGAGGCAATAGCCTGGCAGGAAGCACATTCCCCGCAGGGATTTCCGTCCACCGGATGCTCGCAGTTGACTGCCTTGGCAAATATTTTGGCCACCGAGGTCTTGCCCGTACCTCTCGTTCCGCAGAACAGATAGGCGTGGCCGATCCGTCCGCCGGTAATCTGATTTTTAAGTGTCGTAACGATATGATCCTGTCCTTTCACCTCGTCAAAGGTAGCAGGACGCCATTTGCGGTACAGCGCGGTATAGCTCATTATTCTCGTCCTTCCTGCCGCTGATTGTTGTCTCGTCTGTTGACCGGCCTTCTTTTCTCACCGAAAACAAAAGAGCCCTATTTTGTACAGTATATAATAAATCCCCCCGCCGCGCAAGTGTCGGGGCGGGAATTTCATCGGGCAGCACATATGGAATATTCTTCCATCTTCAAGTGTTCTCTCACCGCCCATTTTCTTTCACAGCTCAAAAAGAGACCGCCCCCGGCTTTCACCAAGGTGCAGTCTCCTTTTTGTGACTCGTACGATATATCCGTATCTGGCGATGCTTTTCAAGCCTCCAGATTTTTTCCGTCCTTTTTGCCGAACATATGAATTACATCACCGCTAAAGCTGAAGGTCAGCGTGCTTCCCGCGCCAAAATGGGACGGATTTTTGCCGCCTAGGCTCATGGTCTGAGCGATGATAATATTATCTCTGCCGCTGAAGTTGACATGGAGATGGACAGCACTTCCCATCATCTCCATCACTTCCACAGTACCATGCAGCACGTTTTCGCCTTCATCTGCCAGAACGATATGTTCCGGTCTCACGCCCAGGGTGATGCTCTGAGGCTCCACTTTATTCCGGCGAAGATTTTCCTGTTTTTCATCGGAAGGACGGATATAGACATTTTCAATTTTTACGGCATAGTCCCCGGCATTATCCCGCACAAGCTCGGCGTCATAGAAATTCATCTGCGGCACGCCGATGAAGCCGGCGACGAACAGATTAGCCGGATGGTCAAACACCTCCTGAGGAGTTCCCACCTGCTGAATGACGCCGTCCTTCATGATGACGATCCTGTCTCCCAGCGTCATGGCCTCCGTCTGGTCGTGGGTCACGTAGATAAAGGTGGTGTCAATACGCTGGCGCAGCTTGATGATCTCCGCGCGCATCTGGTTGCGCAGCTTGGCATCCAGATTGGACAGAGGCTCATCCATCAAAAGCACTTTGGGCTCGCGCACAATAGCTCGGCCGATAGCCACGCGCTGCCTCTGACCTCCCGAAAGAGCCTTGGGCTTACGATCCAGATACTCGGTGATTCCCAATATCTCAGCCGCCTGCTCCACCCGGCGGTTGATCTCTTCCTTGTCCATCTTTTTCAGCTTGAGCGGGTATTCCATATTGCCCCGCACAGTCATATGAGGATAGAGGGCATAGCTCTGGAAAACCATGGCGATGTCCCTATCCTTAGGAGCCGCGTCATTCACCAGCACGCCGTCGATATAGAGCTCGCCTCTTGTGATCTCTTCCAATCCCGCCACCATGCGCAGAGTGGTGGATTTGCCGCATCCCGACGGGCCCACCAGAACGACAAACTCCCGGTCCTTTATATCCAGGTTAAAATCCTGTACGGCCAGCACGCCCTCTTCCGTGACCTTCAGATTACTCTTGCTTCCCTTTTTCTTCTTCTCCGTATTGGGATAAACCTTTTCAATATGTCTCAAGCTGACTTCCGCCATAACTGCTTTCTCCTTTCCTATCTCTTCTGCCCTGTCTTTTCCGTCCGTCATCTCTGCCTTTTTCGACGATCCCTTCCAGCCGTCTTCTTTGCCTTTTTATACAGCTTCCTTTATCCCTGCTGCGGCAGTCTCTCATAGAGATACATCTGCCTGCGGATCCGCGCTGCCAGGTCTGCGTCATAGGAGCCCGGCAGCGCTCTCCATTGCCAGTTGCCGCCCAGTGTAGACGGGGTATTGATGCGGCCTTCCCTTCCCAGCCCCAGGATATCCTGCATCTGCACGATGGCGTATCCTGCGGGGCTGCTCCAGATACCGCGCATCATTCCCCAGTTTTCCCCCTCATCTCTGTCCAGATTCAGATACTCCCGCGCCAGAGCTGCATCCTCGGCCGCCGCATCCTCCAGCCAGCCCAGAGCCGTTTCATTGTCATGAGTCCCTACGTAGGCCACACAGTTGACCGGATAATTATGGGGCTGATACATTCTCCCCCCGCCGTCACGGCTGTCGAAAGCGAACTGCAGCACTTTCATCCCGGGAAAGCCGGTATCCTCCAGCAGCTTTCCCACCTGCGGCGTAATGAAGCCCAGATCCTCCGCAATGATTCTGCGCCGCCCCACGGCCTTCTCCAGAGCACGGAAGAAGTCCATTCCCGGTCCCTTCTCCCAGCTGCCTCCTCTGGCGTCCTTTGCCCCTCTCGGGATAGCGTAATATGACTCAAATCCGCGGAAATGGTCTATGCGAAGCACATCATAAAACCGGAACTGGAAGGCCACTCGGCTGATCCACCAGCCGTACCCATCCTCCTTCATGCGTTCCCAGTCAAACAGCGGATTTCCCCACAGCTGGCCGGATGCTGAAAACCCATCTGGAGGGCAGCCCGCCACCTTGACCGGCCGAAGATCGTCATCCATCTGGAAAAGCTCCGGATGAGCCCACACATCCGCACTGTCCTCAGCTACATATATGGGGAGATCACCGATTATGGATATGCCTTTTTTTTGAGACAGCTTTTTTAACCTTTCCCACTGCCGAAAGAACAAAAACTGTACACCCTTCCAAAAATTCATCTCCGCCGAAAGCTCTCTCTTTGCCGCAGCTACAGCCTCCCGCTTTCTTTTCCGAAGCTCGTCAGGCCATCTGCTCCAGGAAACGCCATCAAATCTTTCCTTGAGGGCCATAAAAAGCGCATAATCTTCCAGCCACCACGACTCGGCACGGCAAAAATTTTCAAGTTCAGCTGCTTTCTCACCCGTCAGGCGGCTCACCGCTTTCTCCAGCACGCAAAAACGGTTTCTGTAGAGCAGCCCGTAGTCCACTCGTGCGGGATCGTCTCCCCAGACCAGCCCCTGGTACTCCTCCTCCCGCAGCAGCCCCTCCCGCTGCAAATCATCCAGATCAATGAGATAAGGATTCCCCGCAAAGGTGGAGAAGGGCTGATAGGGGGAATCCCCGTAACCGGTAGGTCCAATCGGGAGAATCTGCCAGCACGATTGGCCGGCCTCCGTCAGAAAATCCAAAAAATTTCTCGCCTCATCTCCCAGCGTCCCTATCCCCCATGCCGAGGGCAGAGAGGTGATCGGCATCAAAATACCCGCTCTTCTCATACGTTCCCACATCCTTTCTCTGTCCGGATTTCCGATTTCTTTTCTATAATTTTGAACCTCTTATCCGAGACCAGGGTTATCACGGATTATGTTTTCCGTCAAGGCTGCGCACGCTTTCTCGCCGCAAAAGGGCAAAGGGAACGGACTCATGTACCGGCGGCAGCTCATAATGTATATTCTGCAGCAGTGTCCGCACTCCCCTGTCTGCCAGCTGTTCAGCATCCTGCCTCACCGTAGTGAGCCTGGGGATGCTGTACTCGGAGGAGACTATTCCATCATAGCCCACCACCGAGATATCCTGCGGTATTTTTAGCCCCCTGTCCGCCAGCGCCCGCATTGCCCCCAGGGCGATGACATCGCCCAGGGCAAATATGGCGGTAAGCCCAGGCTCCTTCTGCAAAAGCCTGCCGGCAGCGCGATATCCCTCTTCCATGGAGTAGCGGCAGGGCTCATACTGTTTCGTGGTATCAAAGGCAAGCCCGTTCTTTTTCACCGAATGATACACTCCTCTGAGACGGCGGTAGCTGATCTGATCAATAGACAGGTTTCCGCCCAGCACTCCGATTTTTTGATGACCGCAGGCAAAAAGGTAGTCGATCACCTCCTCAGCTGCAGCCGCATCATCGGTGGAAAAACTGGAAAGATTGGGAAAACCCAGATCCGCCGCATTGTTGGTAAGAAGTACGCAGGGATCCTCCAGACCTTCAAAACCAGTCCGAAAGTACTCCATATCGCCGCCAAGGAAGAGAAAACCTTTAGGTCTTCTCTGCCTGGCCAGCTGCAGAGCATACTGCACCTCATCGGCATCTTCATCCAGATAGGCCACATATACCTCTTCCCCGCTGGCAGCAAACTTAGCCTGTACCTTTTCCAGAATATCCGAAAAAAGAAGATTGTGCGAACCTTTTACCAGCACAGCTATGGCGGTTCTGGTTCTCATTTTCAGATGTTTTGCATTGGCATTGGGCTCAAAGCCCATCTCCTGCACCACCGCCATCACTTTCTGTCTGGCTTTTTCACTGACGTCAGGATGATTGTTGAGTACGCGGGAGACTGTTCCCAGGCTGTATCCGGATAATCTCGCAATGTCCTTTATTGTCATGTCTGTCCTGTGCCTCCCATTCACTGCAGTGCCCGTCACCCCTTGACCGCGCCTGCCACTACGCCCTTGATAATGTGCTTTTGTCCCACCAGATAGATAATGATGATCGGCAGGATGGCAAGCATAATGCAGGCCATCATCGGCCCCATTTCAACGCGTCCGTAGCTTCCCCGGAAGAACTGAATCAGCATCGAGATCGTTCTGTATTTATTGATATCCAAAATCAGCGTGGGCAGCAGATAATCGTTCCAGATCCACATGGCCTCCAGAATCGCCACCGACACCATCGTAGGCCGAAGCAGCGGAACCACTATGTGGAAATAAGTCTGCAGCGGGCTGCTGCCGTCGATCATCGATGCCTCTTCAATATCAATAGGGACGCTGCGCATAAATCCGCAGAACATAAACACGGCCAGACCGGCTCCAAATCCCAGATAAATGACCCAGAGCACCCACGGCGTATTGAGATTCAGCGTATCCGCCATGGAAGAAAGGGTAAACATAACCATCTGGAAGGGAACAACCATGGAAAAAGCACACAGCAGATAGAGGGCCTTCGTCACTTTGGTCTCCACACGGGTGATATACCAGGCAAACATCGAGCAGAAAAACAGTATTGCCAGCACAGAGGTGATGGTAATAAAGGCTGTGTAGAAGAAGCTGCTCAGAAAGCCCTGTGCATTGATAGCGTTCTCATAATTGGCAAGACCTGCGAAGGTTTCCGCCGTCGGAAGTTCAAAAGCCGTACTGGTGCTGATCGCACTCTCGATCTTCAGGGAATTCATCAGCACCATAAAGATCGGATACATGTAGAGCACCGATACGATCAGCATGATCACGCTCCACATCCCATTGATGCGACGTGTCTTCTTCTTCATTGCTGCACCTCCTTATTTCGGGTGATTCTCAGCTGAATCAGGGAGATTGCCACAACGATAATGCAGAAAATGACAGCCTTCGCCTGTCCGATACCTCTCCACTGAGGTCCGGAGCGACCATAGAAGGTATAGTAGATATTATAGGCCAGCAGTTCACTCTGGTGGGCCGGCTGTCCGGCTGTCAGCGCCATGTTCTGGTCGAAAAGCTTAAAGCCGTTGGTGATGGTGAGAAACAGGCAGATCGTAATGGACGGCATCAGCATCGGCAACTTGACCTTAAAGAAGGTCTGAAGCGGCGTAGCCCCGTCAATCTCCGACGCCTCCACCAGCGTGTCCGGAATACTCTGCAGCCCCGCGATATAGATGACCATCATATATCCGATCTGCTGCCAGCACATCAGGATCACCAGGCCCCAGAAGCCCGCCGTGGCATCCAGCGCCAGAAGAGGCTTCTCCAGAAGGCTCAGCACACAGTTTAAAAGAATCTGCCAGATATAGCCCAACACAATGCCTCCAATCAGGTTAGGCATAAAGAATACCGTGCGGTACGCATTTCTCCCCCGTATAGCCCGAGTCAGAATCATCGCCACGGCCAATCCTCCCAGATTGATGGCCAGGGTGCTGACGATCACAAAAGCACAGTTGTACCAGAGAGCGTGATGAAACGTGCTGTCATTAAGGGCTCGGGTAAAATTAGAGAGGCCGATAAATGTGGCGTCCTTGACGGTGGTAAACTGGCAAAAAGCCAGATAGACGCCCTGAACAAATGGAATGATAAAGCCGATGACAAACGCCGCAAAAGTAGGCAGCAGAAATATCGGCCAATATTTTTTCATCGCTTTTTTCAAGGCCATCCTCCTTTCTATTGTTTTGCACTTTCTCTTACGCCGACCGGGCAGGCCGCACAGATAAGGTGGCAGCCTGCCCGGGCAGTGATTCACTATAAGCTCCGGTTAAACCCGAACGCTCTGAAAGATTACGATTTACATCTCAGGGCCTTCCCAATCAGCCCCCATTGGCCAGAGCATACTCGGATGCCCAGTTATCCACGAAAGCAGAAACTACGCCTGCCCAGTTGTCATCGGTCTGATCTGCCGCATATACAGCCATGGCGGAACCCAGCATATTCTTCCACTCCTCGGAAGGCATGGTGGTGAAGTTCCAGCTGACAGGGGTCTTGCCCTCAGCCGTCATCTGCGCGTCAAGAGCGACAAAGAGGTTGGAGGACTCGGGAGCCTGCTTGAAAGGAATCGCGAAAGCCATGCCAGCCTGGCCGGAAGGCATAGCGCCCTCGCCGCCGGTCATTGCCTGCAGAGCGGTCTCATCGGTGACACACCACTCCATGAAGTCCAGAGTAGCCTGAATGTCTTCTTCGCTGGCGTTCTTGTTTACGCACCAGTAATTCTCACTGCCGGTGCACAGACCCTGATTGGCCTCATCGCCTACTCCGATGTAGATCGGGATCATGGTCACATCATCATCCGTGTATTTGCCTTCGCCTACTACATTGGCGTACTCCCAAGAACCGTTCTGGTAGAACACGGCATCGCCGTTCAAGAACTCATTGAGGGAATCGTTGGCCGTCTTTGCCGTCAGCTCAGCAGGAGAGCAGGTGGAATTGTTGATATACAGATCCCACATATTCCGGAAGTTATCCAGATAGGTGCCCTCAATAGCATCGGTAGAGGTGATTCCTCTGTCCTGATACTCGAAATAGATCGGCAGATTGGCCAGGTGAGTCTTAAAGCGCCAGTCGGAGGAGCTGTCCATGCCTGCCGACGTAAAAGCTGCAAATCCCAGCTCATCGCTGCGGGCAGTGATATCCTCAGCTACGGTCTGCAGATCGGCAAAGGACTGAATGTCATCGACCGAATATCCGGCCTCGGCCAGCAGGGTCTGATTGACAATGATGCCATAAGATTCAATAACGTAAGCGATACCATAAACAGCACCATCCTCGGTCAGAGCGTAGTCATCGCTGGTCAGCTCACCATAGATTGCGCTGCCGCTCAGATCATAGCAGTAATCTTTCCAGCTGTTCAAGCCCACAGGACCGTTTACCTGGAACATGGTGGGTGCATCGCTGGAGGCCATCTCGCTGGTCAGCATGGTCTCATATGTACCCGAAGCCGCTGTAGTCACTGTCACCGGCACGCCGGTCTCTTCCGTATAGATCTGCGCCAGTTCCTGCCACTGGGCATCCTGCTCAGGTTTAAAGTTCAGATAGTAGACAGAACCGCCGCTGGCTGTACTGCCGCCTTCCGTTTCAGCCGGCGTCTCGGCCTCGCCTGCGGCCGTCTCGCCTGATGTGGGCGCCGCCGTGCCTGCCTGCGTCTCGTCAGTGGTGCTGCTGCACGCCGACAGAGCAGAGAGCGCCAATGCAGCTACCAGCGCCAATGCCAATAACCTTTTCTTCATTTCATGACCTCCTTTTATAAATTGTGTGTCGTCCTCGTCCGGAAAGGTCCTGAAGCTTCCCAAATTTTTTGGAAAAGTTTCCAGAAACGTTTCCAGTTCCGATGGTTTGATTATATCCCCTTTTGCCATTTTCGTCAATAATAATGTGCTGTTAAATATTATTTTTGTGATTTATGCCTATTTTAGATCTCTTTTTATGTGCACTCTGACCAAAAAATCGGGTACCCGTCGCAGTATTAAGGCTTTTTTGTTTAACATTTTTTCTTTTTGAAAATCATTGACTCGGAAGTAACTTCCGGCTTTATAATGCAGTTGTTTGAAAAAAGACAAACGGCTTTCAGCCGCTGTCTCAGGATTATGAGAGGAGGAAAAAGAAAAATGAAGAAATTTACGGCACTTTTGCTGTGCCTGTGTCTGCTCATGGGGCTGACCGGCTGCAGCAGCAATGCAGGAGTGACATCCGTTCCTGCAGAAGAAACCGCAGATGAGACTGCGGAAGGAACCATCTCCAGCGGGATCTACATTCCCGGCACCTACGAAGGTACAGCCAGAGGATACGGCGGCGATATCACCGTAGTCATCACCGTAGATGACAGCACTATCACCGACGTCCAGATCACCGGCGACCAGGAAACTCCCGGAGTAGGTTCCCATGCAGTAGAACAAATGCCTGCACAGATTCTGGAGGCTCAGTCTGCTCAGGTAGACGGTGTATCCGGCTGCACTTATTCCAGTGACGCCATAAAGGAAGCCGCCCAGCAGGCCATCAATCAGGCTCTGGGTCAGACTGCCAGTCAGACCGGCCAGCTGTCCATGGAAGACGGCACCTACACTGCCCAAGCAGTATCCTACGCCGAAGTCAACGGTCTGGCCACCGAGGGTCAGCTGACCATGAGCGTAACCATTGCGGACAACGAGATCACCGATATTTCTGTGGACGACTATACCGATACCGATATCATCGGCGGCATGGCCTTTCCCATCCTGGCAGAAGAAGTGATCGCCAGCCAGTCTCTGGCCGTGGACACCATATCCGGTGCCACCGCCTCTTCCAATGCTTTTTTGAGCGCTCTGAACGATTGCGTTAAACAGGCCGGAGGAGATACTTCTATTTTAAGTGCCCGAGAAGTAGAGATGCCCGAGGCACAATCTGCCCAGTATGACACGCAGATCCTCATCATCGGCGCCGGCATGGCCGGTCTCACTGCCGCCATCGAGGCTGCTCAGGAAGGTGCTCAGGTCCTTCTGCTGGAAAAGAATGAAGTTTTGAGCTCCTCCACTACCCGCTCCTTGGGCTTTATCGTCGGAGCCGGCACAGCGACCCAGGAAGCTGCCGGCATTGAAGATGACGCTGACTCTTTCTATAACGACATTTATGAGCTGTATCAGGATGAAGAACAGCTGGATACAGAGCTTTTGCGCTACATGGCTGATCACAGCGGTGAGCTGAACGCCTGGCTTACGGACAACGGAGTGGAATTTACCGGTGTCATCAATAAAAGCGTCAAAGGCCCCCGCGCCACCAAGCGCATCCACACCACAGCGGGCGGCTCCTATCTGACTTCCACCCTGAAGGAGCGCGCTGAGGAACTGGGTGTTACCATCATGATGGGAACGCCGGCAGTCAGCCTGATTCAAAATGAAGACGGTGCCGTTACCGGCTGCAAAGCCACCAACAAATACGGAGACGACATCACCGTCAACGCCCAGGCCACTATTGTCTGCGCCGGCTCCTACACCAATGATCCTGAACTTTTCGCTCAGCTGAACCCCCGGATCGACAACATCACCTATTCCTGCGGCTGCGGTGACGGCGATGCCTATCGTTGGTTCGAAGAAGTGGGTGCCGATCTGATCGATATTCCTTACACTCAGTTCATGTACTATAGCTACTCTCCCACTTTCCCGCAGTTTCCGGAAGTGATTCCCAACTCTCCCGACAATCCGGTCTACGAAATTCTTCTGGTAGACGGCGGCGGTGAGAGAGTAACTGCCGAAGACAACTTCTGCTTCGAGTTTACCAAGGAAAACTGGGACAGAGGCTATAGCGAAGGCTACTGTGTAGTTGGCCAGGACTTCGCCGATCGCTATCCCATCCTGATGGAGGATGTGATGAACTCTACTGTTCCCAGCAGCGGCCTGCCTTACGCTTACTGTGAAGATACCATTGAAGCTCTGGCAGAAGATGTAGGAATCGATCCTGAGGCTCTGGCAGCCACCGTGGCACGCTACAACGAATTGTGCGATGCCGGAGAGGATACGGATTTCGGCAAAGACCCTCAATATCTGGAGAAACTTGAAGGGCCCTACTACATTATTCGCCTGCCCATGGTCAGCACGGACGGCTACAGCGGCGCTCGTATCAATACGGAAGCTCAGGTGCTGGACAGCAACGGCAACTGGATCGAAGGCCTCTACGCCGCCGGTTCCTGTGCAGTGGGCCAGACTGTTTCCGTCAACTACTTTGGCTGCGGCACTTCCCTGATGACCTGCGGCGTATTCGGCAGAGCTGCCGCGCAGGCCGCAGTGAGCCGGCTGCAGTAACAGAAGACCCAAAGTATATCTGTGGAATCAAAAGCCATAATATATCAACGGGAAAAGAATGTCCCGGCGCAGGCTGCGCCGGGACGCCCTTTTTCCCTATCTTTGAACAGATAAATACAAAGCATTTATCTGCCGCACACCGAGTGCAAAGTATTCATTGCGCTGCGGAAAAAACAGTTTTATAATAGAATACTGTCTAACATCCCAAAGAGAATGTCAACAATCAAGGAGTATAACAAATGGAAAAAGCAAAAGTATACTACACGGACTTTCGCACCATCGCCTTTGGCGACGGCCTGCCGACCAAATTAAAAAAGCTTTGCCGCAAAGCTGGCATTGCCTCCATCGATATGGAAGGAAAATTTGTGGCCATCAAGCTTCATTTCGGCGAACTGGGCAATATCAGCTACCTCCGTCCCAATTACGCCAGGGCCATCGTGGATCTGGTCAAGGAACTGGGCGGCAAACCCTTTCTGACCGACTGCAACACCATGTATCCCGGCAGCCGCAAAAATGCCCTGGAGCATCTGGAATGCGCCTGGCAGAACGGCTTTACGCCCCTGACCGTGGGATGTCCCATCCTGATCGGCGATGGTCTGAAGGGAACCGACGACATTGCGGTGCCTGTGGAGGGTGGCGAGTATGTAAAGGAAGCCAAAATCGGCCGTACCATTATGGACGCCGACGTCTTTATCAGCCTTACCCATTTTAAAGGTCATGAGATGACCGGCTTCGGCGGAACCATCAAAAACATCGGCATGGGCTGCGGATCCCGCGCCGGCAAGACCGAGCAGCACAGCAGCGGCAAGCCCCATATTGTGCCGGAGGACTGCCGCGGCTGCCGCAGATGTCAGAAGGAGTGCGCCAACGGCGGCCTGGTCTTCGATGAGGCAGCCAGAAAAATGACTGTGAATCTGGATAATTGTGTGGGCTGCGGCCGCTGCCTGGGCGCCTGCAATTTTGACGCCATTCAGTTCAACAACGACAATGCCAATGCAATCTTAAACTGCAAGATGGCCGAATATACCAAGGCTGTGGTGGACGGGCGGCCGAACTTCCACATTTCTCTGATCGTGGACGTCTCCCCCAACTGCGACTGCCACTGTGAAAACGACGCGCCGATCCTGCCCAACATCGGCATGTTCGCCTCCTTTGATCCTCTGGCTTTGGATCAGGCCTGCGTGGACGCCTGCCTGGCGGCCTCTCCTCTGCCCCACAGCCAGCTTTCCGATCATCTGGCCGACCCCAATTTCCACGATCATCACGACCACTTCACCAACTCTGCTCCCGAATCGGAGTGGCGCTCCTGCTTAGAGCACGCAGAGAAAATCGGCCTGGGCAGCCGGGAGTACGAACTGATCAAAATGTAAGGCTCTCTCGCTGGGCCAAGGCCCAGCTCTCCGGATAGTGGAGCCGCATATATTCCGCCATAGGGCCGCCCTTTATGAGCAGACCCCTTTTGAGAATTTCCTCTTTCGTCTCCTGTCGTATCCGCGCAAGATCTTTCGCGGTGAGCTGCTCATATCTGCGGATCCGGAGGCTGCCCAGCCTCTCCTGGCAAAGCAGCTCTTCATAGACGTCGGGAATTCGCGTTTCACAGATAACCGGCACTGCCTCCTCGCTGATGCATTCATTGGGAATTTGCGTGGTTTTTACCTTCTGCGGCGAACAGACATAGAGACTGGCGCTCTTCCCTTTATAGAGGATAGACAACGCATCGGGAAAACACTCCTCAAAATAAATCTGTCTGTCTGCGGTATATCCGTAGGTGTATTCAAAGCAGCGAACCCCATACATCAGAGCCATCGCAGGAAGCGTAGTCATATAGACGGCCGGAGGCTTATCAAAAGTCTCCGGTCTTCTTGGCTCCAAGACTGTCAGGCCCGGCACTGGCGAACAATGATAATACGGCATAAGCATTCTCCTTCCTTGATTTTCTGTTCCTTTTTCTTTTTATCGTACAGCAAAGTTAAAAGATTACAAGTCTTGAACGCCTTTTTCAGATTTGTTAAAATATATATAGTCCCAGAAATCCTGCCCCGTATTCCGGGTACACACGAAAGGGAGACAAACATGAATCCAGAACAGAACTATCGATACACTACTTCTCAAGTGGCCCAATATTACGGTCTTACCGGAAAGGGGCTGGCCTTCTACGAAAGCAAGGGCATCATCTCTCCCCAGCGGACTGCCAATATGAAATACAGAGAATTTTCTCTGATTGACTGCTACCATCTCTATGATTCCAAATTTTATTCCAACTGCGGTTTTTCTCTGTCAGAGACAGCCGAACTGATTGGGCACGCTGACCTGCCTGATCTAAAAAGCAGACTGCTGAAACAATCCGAGCAGATCGCCCGTGATATATGCCGTCAGACGCGTCTGGAGATCCATTTAAAGAGACTTTTATCTTTGCTTGACTCTCTGGATGCGCTGATCGGCCAATTCCAGTTCACCGACAGCCCCGCTTTTTATCGTCTTTTTGTCCGGCGCTACTTCTCTCCTCACGAGAGCACAGCCGCCCAATCCCATGAATTTGCCCTCTGGAATCAGGATATCCCCATCAACGTAGCGTCCCTGAAATACGACCGGGATGAACTTATCTCCAGCTGTACTCAACTGAACGTAAACATTGGAAATATTATCCGCGAAGAAGATTTCCATCTCCTCCAATACAAGACCTCCGACCGCACAGAATATCTGCCCTCGCGTCCTTGTATCTATACTGTCATAGCAGGAAACGAAGAAGAACTGTATCTGCCGGCTCGTCTGCTTCCCTGCCTCCGCTACATAGAAGAACAGGGACTGCGCCTGGCCGGGGATCCTTTTACCTCCATGCTGATCGTGGCTGGCACCCCTCAGGGGCGGATACGTTTTGATGAAGCCTGGTTTCCGGTGGAAGGTGCATAAAGCACCAGTCAGTTTTCTTTTCAACGATTTCGTGCTATACTCAAATCGGTATAATTTTCGGAAGAAAGAGAGATCGATGTGCCATGTATGATGAACTGACCAAGGAAGATATAAAAAAGATGGAGGAGGAGATCGAATACCGCAAGGTAGTGGTCCGAAAGGAAGCCCTGGAGGCTGTCAAGGAGGCCAGAGCCCACGGCGACCTGAGTGAAAACTTTGAGTATCACGCCGCCAAAAAGGATAAAAACAAAAATGAGAGCCGGATCCGCTATCTGGAGCGGATGATTAAAACAGCCAAGGTTATCGAGGATCATTCTGCCAAAGATGAAATAGGACTGTTCAACACCGTCACCCTCTACTTCGAGGACGATGATGAGGAAGAAACCTATAAGCTGGTAACCACCGTGCGCGGCAATTCCCTGAAGGGCCTCATCAGCATCGATTCCCCTCTGGGCAAAGCCATCCTGGGACACCGGGTCGGCGACCGGGTCTACGTAGCTGTAAATGAAAAAAACGGATATTATGTGGAAATCCGCTCCATTGAAAAAACCGTCGACGACGGCAGCGACGCCCTGCGAAGCTATTAAACTTCGCAGGGCGTCTGCCGTAATAAAACGTTCCTATTTCAGTGCCATCACATA
>CALWGV010000094.1 GCA_944380185.1 uncultured Lachnospiraceae bacterium | reverse complement strand
GCAATTACTTTTTTGTACCAGTAGAAACTGTCCTTGCGGCTGCGCTTCAGGGTACCGTTCCCCTCATCATCCTTATCCACGTAGATAAAACCATAGCGCTTGCGCATTTCCCCCGTACCGGCGCTGACCAAATCGATGCAGCCCCAGGGGCAGTATCCCATCAAATCTACATGATCGATCAGTACGGCATCCTTCATGGCCGATATGTGTTCCCGCAGATACTGGATCCGGTAGGAGTCATGTATGCTGCCGTCCTCTTCTACCGTGTCGATGGCTCCCATACCGTTTTCTACTATAAACAGCGGTACCTGATACCGGTCATACAGCTGATCCAGAGCGGTTCTAAGCCCCAGAGGATCAATCTGCCAGCCCCACTTTGTAATCTGCAAATAAGGATTGCGGCCGCCCCTGGCCACGTTCCCAACAACCTCAGCCGTAGGGTCTGCACTCTCAGCCGTGGAAAAATAGTAACTAAAGCCGATAAAGTCTACCTTTCCCTGGCGCAGGATCTCTTCGTCGCCCGGTTCCATCCGCACATGTCCCCCGCACATTTCCTGATACTGACGGCAGACATTGGAATAGTAGCCCCGCACCTGTACATCCCCAAAATAGAATTGCGGCAGAGTCTTTTCGCGGCTGATGATCTGATCCTCCGGGCGGCATGTTCTGGGATAAGAAACATGGTAAATCAGCATGCAGCCAATCCGGAAGTCCGGATTGATCTCATGTCCCGCTTTGACCGTCAGCGCACTGGCCAGCAGCTGATGATGGGCTGCCTGCAGCTTCACATCCGCCTCATTCTCATCCTCCCTGTAGATGATTCCGGCCTGATGCCAGGGACGGGGAGAAACGACCAGAGCATTGATTTCATTGAAAGTAAGCCAGTATTTGACCTTGTCCTTGTAACGCTCAAACACCGCTTTTGCATAGCGGACGGCAAAATCCACCAACCGCCGATTACGCCAGGAACCGTATTTTTTCACCAGATGCAGAGGCATTTCATAATGATGCAGGGTAACCACAGGCTCAATCCCATACTTGTGCAGCTCGTCAAACACCCGGTCGTAAAAAGCCAGTCCCTCTTCATTGGGCTCCTCATCATCGCCGTTGGGAAAAATTCGTGTCCAGGCAATGCTCATTCGATAGCATTTAAAGCCCATTTCCGCAAACAGACGAATGTCTTCCTTATAATGATGATAGAAATCGATTGCCTCGTGGCTGGGATAATAGGAATCCGGATGTATCTCATCGTGAATTTCCCGGCGAACGCCGGCTTGGGAACCCATTTCCACATCCGCGATGCTTAACCCTTTTCCGCCCTCAAGGTAGGCGCCTTCACACTGGTTCGCCGCTGTAGCCCCTCCCCACAAAAAATTGTCCGGTAAACGATTGCTCATAGATTATTCTCCTTATTCTTTCATACGGTTGGATACCAACACAAAAGGCAGGTATGTCAGCACGCCGGCTGCAATCACAATGATCTGCAGAATCACTCCGTTGATTCCCCAGCCCAGAAAAGCATTTACGATAATCGGCAGGCCGTAAGGCACATCAATCACATTGGGAGTCACAAAACCAATGGAAAATGCGATCAGTGTGATAATGGATGAAACGCCGGCACTGAGGACAAAGGGTATCGCATACACAGGATTCAGTACCAAAGGAAGTCCAAAGGATACCGGTTCACTGATGCTGAAAATGGAGGGAACCAGGCCCAGCTTGGCAATTGCTCTCTGATCCTGCTTTTTGGAAGCAATAAACAGAGCGATAACACAGGAGAACACTAAACCGGCTCCGCCGATATTGATATAGGCCCTCCAGGTGGACATGGTGATGGCATTGGTTGGAGCCAGGCCTGCTTCAGCAGCAGCAACATTTGCTGCCAGAGCCGATGCCATAATGGGAGCACGAATAGCCGAGATAACCAGACCGCCATGAATACCCACAGCCCAAAACAGCTGGGAAAACACAGCCAGACCAATGGTACCCACCGGGGTCTGCAGGAATATCTCCATGGGAGTCTGAAGGATGCTATAGACAAATTCATTTATGTAAGAGCCAGTCGCCAGCACAAAGATACGTCCGACTATGGTGACGCCAAACAGAATGATAACAACGGGAATCAATACGTTAAAGGAATTGGCAATTGCCGGGGGCACCTGGGGCGGCATTTTAATCTTCAGCCTCTCATACTTGCACAGTTTGGTAAAGAGTTCTACCACTATGATGGTCAAAATCATGCCGATGAACAGACCCGAAGAATCCATGGAACCGGTCGGCAGTCCGGATCCCGTCCCGGTCAGTCCCTCCACCGCCACGGTGACGCTCTGCGGCACCACAGAGATGTAAGCGGACAGGGCAACCATCGCAGACAGAATCTCATTGACCTGGTTCTTTCTGGCCAGAAGAATGGCCAGCACGCAGACGACACTGAGAGACATGATGGTCATGGTTGCAAAATTCAGCGCAGAGAAAGCCGGCTGAAGCTCCGCCAAAAAGGAAAGAGGTTCAAACTGAGCCAGCCCGGTGGAGGTGCTGGTAATCAGAGAATTGCCCAGGGAGGCAAAAGAGCCGATCATAATAAAGGGCATCAGCGTGGAAAAGGTATTTTTAATGACGGACAGATATTTGCTCCCGTCCACCTTTTCCGCGATTATACTCATTTTATCCGCAAAACTGTCAGCAAAACTCATTCCTTTCACTCTCCTTTCTTCTCTTCATAGAGCTTTTCAGCCTGGCGGAGCACAGCGGCTCCGTCGCAGCGTCCGTAGGATACCGGATCAATCACGGCCACCGGCGCTTTATCCCCCACGATTTTGTTTACCTTGCGCATGATATGGCGTACCTGAGGACCTAGAAGCAGAACATCAAAGTTTCCCAGTTCGCTCTCGATCATCTCCTGATCCACCGCCCAGATCTTATAGTCCTTCCCCTGGGCCTTCGCCGCGTCCTTCATCTTCATTACGACCAGACTGGTGGACATTCCCGCCTGGCAAGCCAACATAATCCTCATCATTTTTCCTCCTTGCTTTGCTTATTGTTGGATGCTCTGGTTTATTTAGATCTTTTCTCTTATTTGAGCAAGTTCCTCCTCTATCTTTTGCTGCGACTGATACAGATGAATAAACTCTTCCGCATTGTCCTTTGCCATAATCGCCATCGCCATATGATCCTGGGCATGCACCAGAATCACGTTTACATCCACCGCCTTTCCCTGGGCCTCATTCTGAATCAATTCAAACTGAGCATGATGTGCCAGAACCATCTCCTCGTCTGCCTGCTTTAACAGCTCCTGCGCTTTCTCAAAATCATAATCTCTGGCGGCCTGAATGGCGAGCAGGGCGCTGGCCTTGGCATTTCCTGCCTTTGTGATCAGATCAAAGGCAATCGCATACTTTTCATCCATACTTATCTGTCCTCCATTTCTTTTGACAGCCGGATAATCAACGTTTCCAGCGTCTCGTAAGTTTTCTTTTCTGCCAGTTCCTTTATGTACTCCGCATTCAGCAGCAGTCTGGCGGTCACCTGATAAAAATCCTGAATCTGCTTGTCTGTCCGCTTGGAAATAGATACCAAAAACACCACGGATACCAACTGCCCTTCATTCCACAGAATCGGCCGATCCAAGATGCAGACCGCCACAAAGGTATCTTCCGTCATTACCTTGCAGGGATGAGGCATGGCCGCCCCCGTTCCCATGAAGGTTTGGGCCAGCTTTTCCCGGCGCAGAACCGCCTGCAGAAAACCTTTCGGCAATGGCCTTCTCTTTTCGATCTCCGCGCAGATATACGCAAGCGCCTCCTCCTTGGTATCAAAGGCTGCGCCGGTGAAAAACAGCTCCCTCGGGTAATATTCCAGCACCTTTCTGTATTCCACAGAGCTTAAAAGCTTGCGCACCGCCGCAATATCCTCGCCCCGCATCGTGAAATTCACCTCGCAGATCGGTACCGGCACCGTCTCCAGAATCGGTACGGTGGTAAAAATGTAATCGATCCGGGAAAAATCCTGTTTCAGAACGCTGCGCTCGTCGCAGGTGAGTACCTCTCCCACGCAGTCGTGGAACATATTTTTCAGGGAACGGTCTGCGGCGGCTTCGGAATACCTCTCCCACGCAGTCGTGGAACATATCCTGAAGCCGAAAAGCCAAAAGCTTCGCCGTGCCGGCTCCCGAAGCGCAGACCAACAAAACCGTCTTCTTTTCTCTGCTCGTCCTCTGCCTTTCCAGCGCCAGGGCCAAGGCCAGAGCGATATAGGCAATCTCGGAAGGCGGAAGCTTCCACTGAAAATGCCGCTCCAGCACGGCGCAGCCCTGGATCGCCATGGCGTAGGCCAGACCGAAGCGCTCCTTGATCTCACTGAGCAGCGGATTCTGCAGCTTCATTCCGAAACGCATCCGCACGCTCAAAGGGCCCAAATGCTGTCCCAGCGCCATAACCAACTCCAGATCCTCCCGCAGGTCGATCTGAAATACCTCGTAGATCTCCGTGAGCATCTCCAGGACAATCTCGTGGAATTCATTACTGATAATTACATTTTCTTCGGATTTCTCTCCGCTCGTCCTGGATTCCTTTCCTGCCAGATGGATGGCCATATAGAGGATTTCCTCTTCGGGGAATTTCACGGAAAAGCTTTCCTCCAGCCTGTCGGCGCACCGCCTGGCCAGCTGATGCTCCCTCTCCCCTACCCAGCTGCGGTATTCCTCTCCGGTCCAGGGAATGTACTGTCCGGACTGGATCCGCTTAATCGCCACATAAATGTGGACGATCAGATTCTGCAGGGCAATGTCGGATATATGGTATTTTGCCGCGTCCAGACCGGCCAGAACACAATCCGATACTTTCTTCAGCTCCCCGTTCTCCTCCCGGTCGCTTAACTCCGCAAGATTCCCGGCCGCATTCTTTCTTTCCTGGCATTTGGCCAGGCAGAGACGGATGTGAAGCTCGTCTCCCTTCACCCGCATGCCGTAATAGGGCTTCTGCTCCAGCGTCAGCTCGTACTCCTTTAAAATCTGCCGCACCTTTTTGATATCCGAGGCCAGGGTCTTTTTGCAAACATAGAGCACATCGCAGAGTTCTTCCGTTTTCACATAGCCGCTGTGATTTAAGAAATACTCCAGCAGATAGGAAACCCTTTCCTGCGAAGTATTCGGCAGCTCCCCGTCTTTTCCGGCGAACATGCCCTGGAACCGCTCAAAGTCCTCCACCTCCAGGAGATAGCCCTCGCCCCGCTTCATCCGTATATGGGCGCCGTTTTCCGAAAGAATCTGATCCAGCTCTTTGATCAGCGCACGGATGGTCTTCGTGCTGAGCTTCATTTTGGCTGCCAGCTGCTCTGCCGCCTGGAAACTGTCCTGAGACAACAGCCCCAGCAGATTTATCTGTCTCTCTCCTAACATGACTCCTTTTCCCCCTTTCGGGATGTCATCGCTCCTGCCTCCCCCTGTCTCTTCCAGGGGCTTGTAAAAACACTCTCTTTATCTGACAATCCCATTGTAGTTCCTCCGCGCCCGAACCTCAATTACACCTTTTTCCACGAATTGATGGAAACATTTTTCCCTGCTTTGTCTGTTCTCTATGCAAGCATTTTAACAGATAAAATCCTGCATAGCAGATATTATCTGAGAAGACAGATATTTTGTGTTTCTTTTCTGTTGGATTAATGACGAGGTGACATTAGATTAGATTAGATTGGATTGACTTGACATATTAGTTTTAACTAACTATACTTTTTAAATAGTAACTAGCAGTAACTAGCTTTGCGGTCTTTAGGAAAGTAATAAAACAATCATGGAAAAGCAACAAAGAGAACGAATAGAAAAGAATTCTGTACAGGAAACGCTTATTATCCCTCTTTACGGACGCTGGCTGTGCTCTCAGCGGTTTCCCTCCCTGTTTCAGGACAAAACTGCAGCGGAACTGATGGAACGCATCGATTATGACTTTTCCCAGTTGGAAAAGCAGTCGGACAGCCTGATGCAGGTATTCGGCGCATTGGAAGTCGCCATGCGCCAGAACGATTTGGCCTTTGAGGTGCAGGATTACCTCCAAGCCCACCCCAAAGCAGCAGTAATCAATCTCGGCTGTGGACTGGATAACACGGGAAGAGCCTGCGATAACGGTCAATGCCGCATCTACAACATCGACCTTCCGGATGTAATCGAGCTGCGCAATCGTCTGCTTCCCGCCGGAAAACGGGAGCAGAATCTGGCTCTGGACTTAACAGACCTCGCATGGATGGATGCCATCGATGCCGACCCAGCAGACGGCACGGTATTGTTTGCCGCCGGCGTTTTCTATTATTTCAAAACTGCGCAGGTCAAGCAACTTGTCACCGCCATGGCGCAGCGATTTCCCGGTGGGAAACTGGCATTTGATGCCGCTGGCAGAACTGCCGTCAAGCTCATGCTAAAGACATGGGTAAAGCAGGCAGGAATCCTGGATGTGGGAGCCTATTTTTCGGTGAAGGATGCAAAATCCGAGTTGGAACCCTGGTCGCCGCTTCTCTCCGTTTCCAGCCGTGGCTACATGCAAGGCTATCAAAAATTAAAAGGACCAGGAGTAAAGCCTATTCACCGCCTTTTAGCCAATATCGCCGACGGGCCTCTGCATCTGCAGATTGTGAGAATAGAATTCAGCTCCTGATCCATGCGCAGGGGGATGACATGGGTATTCTCCGCGACTACTCGCTACTGTGTTAGTTCTACCCACATCCCCTGCGCAAGGGATGACCCAACGAAGGGGCAACAGTGGCACAATGGGCCATATTTCTACCCGCATCCCCTGCGCAAGGGATGACGCAGCAACCGGCGTAAATCAGGTATATAAACAGCTATTTCTACCCGCATCCCCTGCGCAAGGGATGACGGCATACATATGCACCCCAATAGTCTCCTCCATATATTTCTACCCGCATCCCCTGCGCAAGGGATGACTTATCAACCGTTACGTTATTGAGCGCGGCCATGTATTTCTACCCGCATCCCCTGCGCAAGGGATGACAGCAAACATGCCCAAAAAAGAACCACATTTTTGTCAATATTTGCGATTTATTGTACACTCCACGAAAAAGCATTCCGTATCACATGAAAAACACACTTAAATTTCGACCAAGCGACCCCATTTATAAGAATCCTTTGGTGCGAATATCTCGGCATTTTTCTGTGCACTTGGGAGTCGCACCTGAATTTTTGGCAAAACTACACAAATCCATTGTGCAAAAACATGCTGAAAACATACAAAAATATACGGTCATTCATGTAGATACTACCGCTGCCGCCCCTGCCTTCTTCCAAGGGAAAGATAGATTGCTGTGCAAATCATTACACAAAATTCAGATAACAACTTCTGCACACAGGAAGCAAACTCTGGAAAATCTTTTCCCTTGGAAATCGGTACGGAATGAAACAGACACTGAATTATCCGCTGTTTTGGCGCATGCAGTTGAACATGATCTGCATCTCAGACTTCATCATACACTTCAACAGCAAGGTCCGGCAGCGTAGCACAAGTAATGGAATAGTCCTGAATCTCTCGGGGCAAATCCGTCTTTTTCTCTACATGCAGCAGCCGATGTACTCTGGCGGAAGAATATTGGCCGCTTTTGCAGTTATGTTTCCACCAGTAAAGCCGTAAAACTTCCATACTGCCCTCTGGCCGGGCTGAAGAGGCATCGTTTTCAAACAAGGTTCGCAGGGCCTCTTTCAAAAGATCGGCATCCGCCTCAGTAAAACCAGTCTTTTCAGCCAACTGGCAGTTAATACTGCCAAAGGTGGTATAAACTGCAAAACCCACCCTGTGTTTTGTGCCCATAGTATCACTGGATCTTTTTTCACCTGTGACATTGTTGACACTTTTGGTAATCTGCAAACTATCAATTGTGATCGGATCCACGCTAAATGCCGGATGAATAGATACAGGGCCTCGAACGCCTACGGATACGCCTTCTTCTTTATTTTTGAAGGCAAACACCTGTCCGAAGCTGCGCACATCCAGCCAAGTTTCACATGCCGCCTTGGCGTATGCCTCCCGATCTTTTGCCTTAAGAGCCCCAGCCAACGCCTGGCAGCCATCCGCCCGATCTTTCAAACTATGGAATTCATCATTACGCCGGTCATCCGACTGCACAAACACAGGAGCACCCAGATCCATCAAGCGATTTCGGATCTTCCGTTTAAGGCAAACATCCGAAATTTCGCCATATCCTTCGTAGGTCTCACGAGGACGATTCCCATTCAAAGGGTCTCCGTTGGGATTAGCATGATGAACCGCGATCACAAGTGCGAAATCGATTTTGTTTTGCAAAGTTTCCATAGAATTTTTCCTCCTTTATTCGTCAGCAGCTTCGTTTGCCTCAGCCTCTGTATTTGTATTGGCCTTTTTGAAAAATTCCTCCCGCTGGGAAGCATATCCCAGCAGATACAACTCTGTCAGGGACTGATTATTAAACTGCTCTGCCGGAATGCGATCGATCAGTTGAAGCATCAGCTCATTAACAAAGGTTGATTTTTCAGATCGGATCAGACGTTCCAGATAAGGCGCTAACTGTTTGCGCAGCAGAGCGAGTGTTTTGGCCGGATGCATCGTATACGCGACCTCATAACGCAGGGCATTGGTGGGACGGCTGCTTTTTTCATCGCTTGTTTTATAGACAACATATTGTTCCAGCTGTTCAGCGCAAGCCAGAATACGGCCAAATAAATAGCTGCGATCGCTGCATGCTTCATCAAGAGCCATGGTGTATTCCTCCTTCAAATTTCTATAATAATATCCTTTTATCAAAGCGCAGGCAATGCTGCGATTTTTGTTGGATTCCCAGGGTTCCAAGGCAATGCCATGGGAGGCCCGGCGTGCAGCGGCAAGCATAATATCCTTCGGAAACAAACGGCCTTCTGTGATGCAAGGCAGCAGCCTTTCAATCGTCTGCTGCTTAAGCTTGGCATCCACTTTGGCGCCATAGGCAGCCACAGCAATATCGGCCGGTGCAGGCGCTCCCTCGAAAACAATCGGAATAAATTTCTTTTTTCCGTTTTCCTGGGATTGCAGCTTACGGTATCGCAGTTCCCAGCTAAAGTTCTTGTGCCAGTCAATAATATTATCCATCAGTCGGGAACCCTGCATCTCCCTATAATATCGGATAGACAGTCTCCCAGGCGTAGCAGAATCCAATACCATAACGCTGACCTGGCTATGTGCTGACAATGCATGGCAGTAACCTTGCACAGCCTTGTTGAACGCAGCTGCAAAGGCCTCCCTTGTATGAGGCAGTTTTTCGATTGCTTCATATGAGGTGCCCAGGTCATCATCGTCATCCTCCAAGTCGCTGTGACTGCAGGCGACAATATCGCAGGCATCGCCGGTAATAGGCGGAACAGGCTCGTTTTCAGTACCCCAAGCCAATATGGTCTGGTCTCCATTTTGAACACCTTGCCGGCCAATCAGCCATCGAAGAGCACTGTGCGCTTTCTGTGTTGTCTCATATCCAATGGAAAGAGCTTCTTCAGCATTATTAAATCTGCCGCGGTAAGTAAAATTAATCTTATCATTGCTAGAAATCAGCTTTGCTTGATCGCCAGCATTGCGGATTTTTTTAGGACTCAAGCGAGAAATCGACATCTCTTTACCCTGGACATAGCATTTTCCCATTTTCAATGTAGTTGAATAATACTGAATGAAACTATTCCAAACCCCTGAATCAGAGGAAAGATCATCCCCATCTACTTGAAAGCGAACATAAGTTTTTAACTGATTTCCTCCAACAACAGATTGAAAGATTGGAGGAAGTTCTTCTTTTGCGCCGCTCCATTTGTCCAGAAGGCGGCCACTCTTGTCGGCAAAGAGGACTTTACAGGAAACCAAATCTCGAATCAAACATCCCTTTTTCAAATAATTCAGAACCACCCGGACCGGTCCTACCCCAAAAGGTGAATCACACCAGGCCTGCAGTTGAGCAATATACTCTGCCCACATAGACTTTTTGCCTCCTCCCCAGGCAATATAATCTCCTGCAATATATTGGAGCTCGTCTACCAGCGGGTGGGGAACTGCGCCAGATGTGCGAGCGCAGGATTCTTCCGTACAGGGAATCACCGTAGTCATTTCATCCGACTGAAGGACTCGGGCAGTACAAAAATCGCCTTTGGCAGTAAGGCTGACCTCCACGTTCACTTTCTGCGTGGTATGGGCCACCGGCAGCAATGTGGGAGCGTCCCATCCATACCGAATAGACGCGGATGGTTTGCCTACCTGATCAAGATTTTTCTCATAAGTCTGATAGCATCGCTCAATCCACCCCATTCTGCGTTACCTCCTGATAAAGAACATCGCAGCCCTGCAAATTTTTATTCAGTGTAAAAGTTTTAGTCCGCTGCTTTCGGATAGGCCGAATCACCGGGCATTGTTCCGGGCGAATGAATTGAATTACGCCATCCTCCATAACAGGTCTCCACAGCCGCTCACTCATCTGTCCGCTGCCGTCCTCATCAGCATAGGTAATACCATGAACCATAAGCCCAAATGGTATAGGTGGGGTTCCGTCATAAGCGCCAGGACCTTCGTGAAATTCACACGGCTCCACATACCCCTGGCACTCTCGAGAGCCCAGAAAAATATCACGCCGGCCTCCTCGTTCCAGCATTCGTTTAGCGACAAAAAAGTGTTTGTTTTCACTACGATCATTGGCCAAGTCGGGCCGATACAAGTTCCATTCAAAATGTGCTCTGACTTGATAAGAAACATTGACCAGATAAGTGTAAATGGACAGATCATTGGTTCCATTGTTATATTGGATTGGACGAATGCCTTTAGACTCCGTCTCAATAGGATTTAAAATACGAATCATATCTGGTACCCAAATAAAAGTAGGTTTCCAATATACACTTTCCAGGATTCCCTTAATTGCCTGATAAGTGGGAATAGGATAACTGAACTTTTCACCGCCCACCCGCGTGATAGGATCGCTGAATAATGCATAACGTCCCCAGACATGCAGCGTGATGGTATTGCTATACCGCAAAAAATCTCCTCCTCTCTGAAAACCTTCGCACATTTATAGCAGTGAAGGCTATTAAACTAAGTCTAAAAAGGAAAGGCCCTTATGTTCACTATCGTAATAGTTTTCCCGCAAGGCAAATGCGGCGCCATCCAATACAGGATACAGGGCATTTCCCAGCTGGCGGTATTGGCTCTGACTAATGAAAACAGTATAGGGCTGCAATTCTTTCAGTAAAGCTGCATTTCCCTCAGATGATTGAAGCTTCATCAGTTTTTCCTTGCCCTGACCGTAGGCGACAAGCACAGGGATGGTTTCGTCCGGAATGGCCTTAAACGCTGCCTCGGCCGTGCCAAAGGCTTGACTGAGATCCCTTGGACGTCCCAAACTGCCGCCTCTTTCCTGAAGCGCCTGGAGCCCCCGCAGATTAGAACTCAACAAATCAACCAACGTAGTGGAAACGCAGCCCGCCGGAGATACGCAATACAGCATATCCTGACAACGCTTTTGTCCGCTGTAATAACGTTCATAATACATCTCAATGGCTTGCGGAGAGAGCAGATCCATATCGGCCGGCAGTTGTGCTAATAACGTGCGAGTAATCTCACGGCCATCATAAATTTCTCGAAGATTATCCAGATTTTCTCCTGCACACTCGATTAGATAGACGGGGCGGCATTCGTCCTTACCATGGCGGTTGCAGCGGCCGGCAGCCTGCGCAATGCTGGGCAGTCCGGCAAGGTCTCGTACAACACAATCAAAGCTTAAATCCACGCCAGCTTCCATTAGCGAGCTGCTGACACAGATCAGCGGTTTCCGCTGTTTATCATTGAGCCTGGCAGTAATCTGCTCCAGCACATCATCTCGATGCTGGCCGCAGAGATATGTAGTCAAGCAAAACAGATCACTCTCCGCCGAAACAAGAGACTTCAACGCATCAAAGAGCCAGTTGACCATGCTTTTGGTATTAAGTATCACGAGGATGCTCCGGTTCTCCTGCAAAAGCCCAGCTACAAAGTCAGCAACGGCAGAAATACTCTGTCCTCCCTGGGCAGCCGGCGGAATAATTTTTGTCCGCCTGAATTGCCGGAACCGCAGCTGGTAATCCGGCACCAAATCCTTCGCAGGCGAAAAAATCAAAGGATATTGTGCCTGAGCAAGTTCAGGATGTGTGGCTGTGCACAATATCACCGTACAGCCAAACAAATGCGCAAGCGTATCCAAAGCCAGATTGAACAGGCAGGTATCCCGCAAAGGCAGGGACTGAATCTCATCCAGAAAAAGTACCGAACCGGCCAAAGCAGAGAATCTTCTTACATTCTGGCGTGGAGCCGCAAAAAGCGTATTTAGCAGCTGAACCATGGTAGTGCAGATAACCGGGACTCCCTGCCAGCGCTGACTGAACGCAAGCCACTTTTCCCTCTCGTCCCGCTGATCCGATTCAAAAAAAATGTCCGAGTGATGCTCTAAAACGAATTCCGCGCCAAGAGCCTTTCGTATATTATCCGCATTCTGCCGGGTGATGGATTTATATGGGGCAAAGTAAAATAAATGCTGTGCATTCTGCCGTCGAGCCATCTCAATGCAAAAGCGCAGGCCTGAATAGGTTTTTCCTCCACCGGTGGGTACATATAATCGATAGATGCCCGCCGGACGGTTTTGTGCGGCAACCAGACATTGGTCAGAAATCTCCTGCCGCAGACTGTCCATAGGATGCTGTATTTCTATGGAGCGGATGAATCGCTCCATATGGTCAGAAAGTGTATTCCAGGTGGCCTGACGTTCTTGATCCGTAGGCACATGCGGAAACGGAACTTGGTTCACAAAACTGGCTGTATCGGTCCAGTCCGCATCCACCAGAGCGCTGAACAGGAATCTCTGGATAAATCCCAGGCCAAATTTCATGGCATCCCGGCGGATATCTGTAGATACCCCTTTCGGCAAAATCGTTTTCGCCTTTTTATAGAGCGCAGCAATCTCCTTGGCAGCCTCTCCAATAAGACATTGAATCTCCGCCTCGGCACAGCAATCGGCAAAGAAAGCTTCTACACTCTCCTGATAAAAGGGTACTGCGTTCTCGGCGCACATCCGCTCCAGCCAAGGGCTGCTGCCATCTGGCGCAATATAGTCACAGCGGCCGCTGTGGTGGCAGCCGATAGCAAGGGCTACAATTTGACCAGTTAAGCGAACAGAATCATCTGACGCAGCCGTGTGTTCCCAGATCCATCGCATCCCCGCTGCAGAATGGTTAAGCTTTTCCTTAGTTCCCTGCTTAATATGCTTCTGCACAGCACAGGCACCTTTTCCTATATCGTGAACTTTGCCCGTCAATTTACCTGTTTTTTCTAATCCAACCGTGCGACAAAGGGCAGCACAGAGCTGCGCCACATTTCGACTATGCTCTTCCAAAGTTTGCATTCTTGAAACTTTACTGCTTCCTGCATTCTTGACAGCATGAGCAATCAAAGGGTCTTTCATATCTTATATTTTCCTTCTTTTATGTGAATGATATATTATATAATAATGGTTTGTACATGATTTGTCAAGAATAGAAATAAAAAACATTGTAAAAAATCTAAAAATCATGTATACTACAGTCTGTCATTCCTTTTTCATGGGATGCGGATTGAAAATTTTACGTGAAGGATATCAATCCCTTCAGAAAGGAAGAAGATGCCGGTACTTTAGCGTCTTCTTCCTTTTCTATTACCTATATAAATGAAGATCCCTGTTATTTTTTCTCTCATAACAAGGTATAATGTATATGACAAAGTAGCAGACGAATCCAAGTTGAAATAGGGGGGATATAACCAAAATGGAGAAAGTCGCTCAAACAATAACACCGTGGGAAGAACTAGGCATATCCAATGATTTTATGTTTGGAAAAATCTTGCGGAAACCGGAAATATGCCGGGAATTGCTACAGATTATCCTTCCCGAATTGCAGATTGCTTACATCGAGTATCCCGAAGAGTAGAAAACGATTAATGTAGACAGGGATGCGAGAAGTGTCCGGTTTGATGTGTATGTCAAAGATAATCAAAATATTGTTTACAATATTGAAATGCGAGTGTTAAATACAGGAAATCTTCCCAGACGGCTGCGCTATTATCAGAGCATGATCGATCTGCAATTGATAGATAAAGGGCAGCCCTACAGCAAGCCAAACCAAAGCTACATTATCTTTATCTGTCCGTTCGATTTATTTGAAAAAGGGCGGCACAAATATACCTTTAAGCCAATATGCGAGGAAGATACCAGCATTTACCTCGATGATGGAGCAGCAAAGATTTTCTTAAATGCCCTGGGAGAAATGGATGATGTCAGCAGCGATTTAAAAGCTTTTCTCGATTATGTATCGGGGAAAAAGACGGACAATGATTTTGTGGAACAGCTGGACAAAGAAGTGAAAGAAGCCCGCAGAAACAGAGAATGGAGGCATAAATACATGACTTTATTAATGCGTGAAAGACCTATGAGCAGATAACCTACCGGCAGGTAAAATTTTAAACTTCACCAGAAAGGATGGAAAAAGAACAGGCCTTTTGCAACCCCATCCAAACTGCAAAAGGCCTGTCCCATATATACTATAGCTGTTTTGGTAAAATTCCTTCGCTCATCTTTCCCTTCCATTGGAGGCAATGACATTTTGATACCAATAGAAAGAATCTTTTTTGACTCGGGCCAGATCCTTCAGATCTTTATCCTCCCGATTCACATATATCAATCCATAACGTTTTGCGTAACCGTTGCTGGTGGACATCAGATCCAGGAAAGACCAGGTACAATAGGCGAAAAGGTCCACGCCCAAATCCACCGCTCTCTCCAGCGCATTCAAATGGTCCCGTAGAAATTCAATCCGGTACGCGTCATGAACCGCCCCATCCTCTGTGAGTACATCCCGTGCGCCCAATCCGTTCTCCGCAATCATCATCGGCTTGCCGTAGCGTTCATACAAATCGGTCAGCGCATAAACCAGCCCATCCGGGTCCATCGGCCAATCCCAGTCTGTTGTTTTCAGCTCAGGATTTTTGCACAGAGCGTACATGCCCGGTACTGTCTCAAAAACCTTCTGCGAGCCCTTTACTCCATATAGGTTCAGCTCTTGATCCTGGCGAATTTCCTTTTTGTCACAGGCTCTGGCGCAGACGGAACGATAGTAATTGACTGCTAGGAAATCTGAAATTCCTTCCTTCATCAGCCCTTCATCCCCCGGTTCCATCTGAAACAGCAATCCTGCATCTTCCAGATAGGAAAGTCCCTGGACCGGATAACTCCCTTTCATATAAGGATCGATGAAAAAATAGTTGCGCATCAGATTCGCGTTGGCCGCCGCCATGCAGTCTGCCGGACTGCAAGTCAGAGGATAAGCCGGCTCAACGGCAGGCACCCCTCCCAGCTTTACCTCCGGGCGAACCTGGCGAACCTCCCGACAGGCCAGGGCATGTGCCATCGTATAGTGATGATTCATTTGCCAGCGCAGCTTCTCGTCATGCTGCAGCTGCTCCGGAATATAATTTTTCCTGGTCCACATCCGGTAAATGATATTCTGCTCATTGACCGTGATAAAATATTTCACTTTATCGCCATACTCCCGGGCCAGAAACGCCGCGTAACGGGCAAAATCAGCACAAACCCGTCGATCCAGCCATCCGCCGTATTCTTGCACAAGAGCCCAGGGCAGATCGTAATGATACATGGTGACAATGGGCGTGATCCCGCACTCACAAAGACAATCGATCAACTCATGGTAGAATTTCACTCCCTGCGGATTGGGCTCCCCTCTTCCATCGGGAAAAATCCGGGGCCAGGAGATGGAAAATCGGTAAGCCTTAAGGCCCAGCTCCTGCATCAGCTTCACATCCTCGCGAAAACGATGATAATGATCACTGGCCATACTGGTGTCGCCAAAGGGCGACTGGCGGCTCAGCACATCCTGTTGGGAAAGGCCTTTGCCGTCCTCCTGGGCCGCTCCTTCCACCTGATATGCACTGGTCGCTGCCCCCCAGAGAAAATCCTTTCCGAATCCTTTGCTCACTTTTTCTCTCCCTTCTCCTCGATCCTATTGTACAGAAGTTCATAGAGTGTGCACAATTCCCTGGTCAGGCGGCACTGCGTCATGGATGTCATCAATGTATCCTGGGCATGGTTGAAAATCAGAGAAATCTCATATTTTTCTCCTCCCGCCTCCTTCTGGATCAGATCCGTCTGAATCTGATGCGCCTGGAGCAGGCAGTCAAAGGACTCGTCCACCTTCTTCTTTGCCGCTTCAAAATCAAAGGTATGCAGTGCTTTCAGCGCCTCCTCGGAGGCAATTCTGGCGTCGCCTGCATGCAGAATGATCTGAAAGGCTACCGCTGTCATCTCGTCTACTTTATCTTCATATTCCTTCACAGCATTATTCTCCATGGCTCTCTAATTTCTCCTTCTCCTTTTCCACTTCCTGCTTTTCGTAAACCTTCCAGAACGGATACCATATCGCCATATAGACGGCAAACAATACCACAAACCAAATTACGCCGCGCCAATCCTGGGTAACCAGAACCGTGGAGATTGGCGCCGGGATCTGGCCTACCTGCAGTGAAATACTGGGGATGTTCAGCAGGCCAAACCGCATCGCGCACCATACGATAATCGGGCCAACGATTCCGCAGATCCACATGGGCAGCATCAGCATCGGCGTAAAGACCACAGGCGCACCATACATCAGAGGTTCGCTGATATTAAAAATCGTAGGCCCTATGCAGACGCGCCCCAGGGCACGCAGTCTCTTTGATTTCGAGCGGAGCATCAGCACATTGAGCGGCAGCGGAGACCCCTGTCCGCCCATGGTAATCAATGCAATGGCAAACATCGTCTCATATGTTACAATGTAGACGGGGTCCTGACCTGCCGCAACAGCTGCAATATTGGCTGCCAGTGCAGCGGCAAAAACAGGATTGCGTATTGCTCCCCATACCCAGGGCGAAATGCCCAGGCTGAAAAAGAATACCTGCACAAAGGACAGGGTGATCATGCCCGGCAGCGACTGCATGAAGCTCTGCAGAGGGGTAAAGGCGGCAATGACCAGAGCAAAGATATCCAGGTTTGCTGTAAAGACCAGAAGCACAGCTATGGCAACCGAAATCAAAATCGGAATAATGTTATTTATCCATTCGGCTACAAAATCAGGAAGGGCTGTATTGTTTTCCAACAGATGCAGCTTGGAGAAAAGATGATATACAGCGCCCACCATCAGACCGGCAGCCAGTCCCACAAACATTCCGGTGGGGCCAAAGCGGCTGTATTCAAACATAATCGTCGCACCTGTCTCATCGTAGGAAGGGCAGATAAAGATGATGAAAACCAGTACGGCGGTCAGGCCTGCATTGATAATATATTGGTTCAAATTCAGTTTTTCCATCAGCTGCGAGGCCACCATAAAAGCCACGATCAGACTCAGGAAGCGGAAGGTGTAATTGATCATCACATCCAGATTCGGCAGCGCCGGTATATAGGCTCGGAACACATTATAAACATAAATCACCGAGCCAGCCAGAATAAAAGGCAGAATCTTCTGCATAGAACTTCCCACCGCGTTAATATAGGGGCGGGAGAAAAACTTTGATGTGGCAGGGGCCAATTTATTGGTAAGCCAATCCATAAACCTTTTCATTTTGCTTTTCCATCCTCTCTTTTTCTTTATGCTTTTGCTTCCGTACTCTTTTCACTGTCTGCATTTTCTTCTTTCTTCAGTGAAAACGCCAGTTCCACCAGTTTCTTTCCGTCGACCATACCATAAATCTCACTGGGAATGACCGCTACCTTAATACCATATGGAGCGCACATCGCCTGAAAATGCTCTAACTCGTTCGCATAATGAGGCCCCAGAAGAAGGACATCCATCTTATCCAGATAGCCTCCTACCTGGCTCTCGCTTCGGGCGTCCACTGTGGCTGCTATCCCGTTCTTTTTTGCATACTGACGGCTTTTCTGTGCCAGCAGGCCGCTGGAGAAGCCGGCTCCGCAGCACAGCATGATCCGCAAATTTTCCATTTCTGCATACCTCCTTCATTTTTCTTCCGGCTATTGGCTCCTGCCCGCCTGATTCGTAGCTCCATAATAAGCCTTCCCCTCCTCTCCCTTCAACCTGGGATTTTCACACCCCCTCTGAAAAACTCTGGTTTACTGTCCTGGAAGCGGATGCTATAGTAAAACAAGAAACGATGAGGGTGTTTTGAAAAAAGCCTCAGGGGGACATCAGCATGCAGGAAAAGCAACAGGAATTGCTCCAAATACTAGAAAAAAGCACAAAACCAGTTTCCGGCAGACAGTTGGCAAAAGCCTTAAACGTCTCATCCCGTACAATCATTAACTACGTCAAGAGCATGAATGCGGGAGGAACCATTATCTCTTCCACGCCGGAGGGATATATCGCGGACAAAAAGCAGCTCCGCCGGCTTTTGGTTCAGGATCAGACAGCCGTACCGCAGACCTACCGTGAAAGATCCTTTTACATTATCCGGCGTTTCCTTCTGGATAATGCAAATCATCTGGATCTGTACGATCTCTGTGACGAGCTGTATATCAGCTACTCCCTTTTAAAAAACGATATTCAAAAAATGAATGTTTCCTTCGCTTTTCTTCATATTCGCTTTTACTGCAGGGACGACTGCCTTTATATACAGGGCAGCGAAAAGGATAAGCGAAAGCTGATGAATCATATCATTCAGCAGACCCAGGACAAAGACTTCGTTGATACCAATGTCCTTAAAACATATTTTCATGAAAAAGATATCAGCCAGCTGCTTTCGATTCTCAATGAAGCGCATGCCGCTCATGCCTACTATCTGAATGATTTTGCCCGCGGCAACCTGCTGATCCATCTCCTGATCATGGTAAGCCGTCTCCGCTGCGGGGATCCCCTGCCAGCGGCAGGACAGACAGGAGGCGCTGCTGAAATCACCCCGGACGACTCAGACTATCTGGTTGCCAGGGATATCTGCCGCCGTATCGGAGAAGAGCTTAAGGTCAGCGTCAGCAACGAAGACGCCCTTCAGGTCTACTTCCTGGTAAAGTCCAATTCCACCTTTCTGCCCCCCGACTCACTCAAAGAGCTGGAAGATTACCTGGAACCCGGCCTGCTTAAGACAATCCGCGACATTACCCGGCAAGTGGAAAAAAAATACTCAATCTCGCTGGAAAGCGACCATTTTCTGGCCACTTTCGCTCTGCATCTGAAGAATTTGATTCTACGCAACCAAAGCGGCAGCCATCTGAACAACCCGATCAAGGATGATTTAAGGCAGGCCTCCCCTTTTCTCTATGATGTCGCCCTGCATATCATTGCCGCCCTGCAGCAGGCAGGACTGCTGACACGGCCGGTGGACGAAGATGAGACTTCTTTTATTGTGCTCCATCTGTATGCAGAAATTGAACGCCAAAACCAAAGTGAAAAGTATGTCCGTTGTCTTTTAGTCATTCCAAACTATCTGCAAGTGGAAGAAACCATCTGTCAGAAGCTTTTATCCCGTTTCGGCGACCAGATCGTGCTGACACGGCGCTCCGCCCTCTCTACGCAGGAGATGGAACCAAACTTCGATTTTTTAGTTACTACGTTAAGGGGAAATCCGGATACCGTTCAGGAGGTGGTGCATATCTCCCCACTCCTGACAGAAAAAGATATGGCGGCCGTTGGCCGCGCCATAGACAGAGTTCAATACCAGCGTTCTCTCTCCTATTTGACGGAGAACTTTCATTACTATTTTTCAGCCTGCAATTTTCTTGCTGACGACGGAGATATCTCCGACAGAGATCAGGCCATTGCCCGGCTCAGTCACCTCCTGGAGAGCAACCGCTGCGTAGATAACGGTTTCTATCAAAGCGTCCTTGCCCGCGAGCAGGCAGTCTCCACTGCATATGACGGTTTCGCCATCCCTCATGCCGTCGACATGAAGGCGCAGCGCAATGCCATCGCCGTGCTGGTCTCCCCAAAGGGCATATCCTGGGGCAGACAATTGATTCATGTAGTTTTTCTGATGGCAATATCGCCGGACACCCTAGTGGATTTTCAGCTGTTTTATCAGACGCTGGCGCTGCTGCTGACCGAAACCGATATTATCTGTTCCCTGTCCGTCTGCGAGACTTTTGCGGATTTTCAAAAAACTTTGCTGGATCCCCGTTTTATCTGGTCCATCCATCAATAGGAACACTGCCAGGTGTACCTAATGCCCATAGATCATCTAAGAAAGGAGCTTATACTATGCCATACATTTATTATCCCAGCTGCAAATTCACCGCTTTCTCGCCAGAAAGCAGCGCTGAAATCTCAAAAATTCTAGAGGAACGCTACGGCTTTACGATTGCCGGCTGCTGCCGCCCCGGTCATAAAAAACTGACCGCTGCAGATACAGCTGTCACCGTCTGCAATACCTGCGCGGCTATTTGCAGCGAAGATTCCCCCGCTGCAGGCATTTCCCTGTGGGAAATCCTCGACCAGGATGACTGCTTCCCCCTGCCGGACTGCGGCGGGGAAGAGATGACGCTTCAAGACTGCTGGCGAGCTTACGACCGTCCGAAATTGCAGGATGCCGTACGCAGCCTTCTGCGCAAAATGAACGTAACAATTATAGAGCAGGAAGAAAACCGTGAAAAAACCCGCTTCTGCGGGGCCAGCCTATACATGCCCCTGGTCGAAGAAAACGGTCTCTATGCTCCCCATCGCTTCATTGAAAACGCCCAAGGATTTTTCATTCCTCATACAAAGGAAGAACAGCAGACGCTCATGGAGGAGCACTGTGCCAAAATCCATACCGATAAGGTGGTCTGCTACTGCGTCCCTTGCACCAAGGGCATCCGTATGGGAGGGAAACAGGGCATCCATCTGCTTGACCTGATTCTTGGGAGAAAATAACAAAGTAAACAAATCAGAAAAAGGAGAACAAAGACATGAGCAAAAAATACTACCGTTCCGCCACTTCCAAATCCCCTTTAAGCGGGGCCGTCCTCGCTGGAAACACCCTCTATGTTTCCGGACAGCTTGGCATAGATCCAAGTAACGGAAAAATGCAGGAGGGCGACCGGGCGCAGACTCTTCAGGCAATGGAGAATCTGTCCGCCCAGCTCGCCCAAGCCGGCATGACACTCGATGATGTTGTAAAAACTATGATCTACGTGGCTGCGGACACCAACGTGACGGAAGTCAACGAGGCCTACGCCTCCTACTTTGGCGAAAACCTTCCGGCCCGTTCCCTGGTCCGGGCTGCCTTTCCCAATACAGCAGCTAGGGTAGAAATCGAAGCTATAGCTGTCGCGGAGTAAGGCTCTTCTCCCCTACCCCTTCACATGCCAGAACCTCTGGACCGCCTGCTCGTCGCCCATGATCAGGATTTTTTCATCCTTGCCGAAGCGGCGGCCTGGGTCCGGCATGGTCAAAAGCTTTCCGTCCGCCTTGACCGCCAGAATATTAAAGTGATATTTCTTCCGCACGGCCAGCTCCTCCACGGTTCGGCCGATCCAGTCCTTGGGAATTTCCATCTCATATATCGCATACTCCGGCGTCAGCGGAATGTAGTCCAGAATATGGTTCAGGCTGTAGCGGACAGCCGCCCATGAGGCCGCCTCCTTTTCCGGATAGACCACCTCGTCCGCCCCATTGCGGAGCAAAAATTTTGCGTGTACATCCCGGATTGCCTGAGAGACAACATACTGGGCCCCGCATTCCTTGAGCAGAGCCGTTGTCTCCAGAGAGCTTTGGAAATCGTCTCCGATGGCCACTATACAGAGATCGAAATTCCGGACGCCCAGCGATTCGATAAACGACTCGTCCGTACTGTCGCCAATCTGCACATTCGTGATAAAATCCATGGCCCGATTTACCTTGCGCTCGTCACGGTCAACGGCAAGCACCTCATGCCGCAGTTCCTGCAGCTTTCTGGCCATGTGTATTCCAAAACGTCCCAAACCTATCAACAGTATCGATTTCATCGCACTTCTCCTCCACTATCTGATTCCAATCCTTTCGTTTCCTGCGATTTATTTATCCGATCATTTATCCGATTGCAATTCGTTCTTCCGGCATTTCCGCCGCGCCCTCTGCCTTTCTTCTTCCCACCGAGTAAAGCAAGGTCAGTCCTCCCACTCTGCCGAAATACATCAGCGCAATGAGAATGATCTTTGAGACGGAAGACAGGCCCGGCGTTACGCCCACGGTCAATCCCACTGTGCCGATGGCCGACGCCGTCTCGTAGAGAGCGGACAGAAGGGGCAGCTGGTCTGCGCAGGACACCGCTATTCCTCCGGCCAGGAAAAGGCCGAGATAGAGTGTAAAGATAGCCGCCGCATTGACAAAGACGTCGTGGGGGATTCTTCTGCCAAACCCCTTTACCTGCGGCCACTTCCGAAAAGCGCTGCGCACACCGAGCACCATGGCGGCAAGAGTCGTGGTTTTAAAACCGCCTGCCGTAGAGCCAGGTGAGCCGCCAATCAGCATCAGCAGAATCATAACAAGCAAGGCTGACTCGCTAAGCAGCGTCTGGTCCACCGTATTAAAGCCGGCCGTTCTTGGCGTTACCGACTGAAAGAAGGAGGCCAGGATCCTCTCCTTCCCTGTCATATCGCTCCACTGGGGCTGGCCGAACTCAAACCAAAAGAAGAGGAAGCCGCCTGCCACCAGCAGGACCGTAGTCGCCAGCACAATCTTGCTCTGCAGCCTGTATCTGCGCAGATGAATGCCCTGATGGCGCATATCATGCCAGGTCACGAATCCGATGCCGCCTATGATGATTAACAGCGGGATTACCACGCTGACCAGAGCGTCGCCCCGATAGGCCGTCAGCGAGCTAAACTGGCCGTTGATCCCCATCAAATCAAAGCCGGCGTTGCAGAATGCCGAGACCGAATGAAAGATTCCGTACCAGATTCCCTTTGCCAGCCCGAATTGGGGGCAAAACCGCAGCGCCAGCAGGACCGCCCCGAGCCCTTCCACCAGAAAGGCTGTTCGCAGGATAAACTCTGTCATCTTCACGATTCCGCCCAACTGCGGCGCAGAGATGGATTCCTGCATGTAAAATTCAAATGATGGAGCGTATTTTCCTCCGCGTCGGCAAAGCGGAAGGAAACGTCACGGAAAGCCAGCACCTCGTCGTTTTCCTGCTTCGTTTCGGCAGGGTTTTCCGATACCAGATCCCGGATTTCCGGCGTATGGTTCAGCACCGCCTCCACTCGGTTGCAGCATTCCAGAGCTCGGGGCAGGGTGAGGATTACCATCTGGGCCATCATCAGGAAAAACATCACCATCAGCGCATATTCGATTACCGCCGTAATATCGCCGATCTGCAGTCTCCCGGTATAGACACGCCCGCCGCACAGCCAGTAAACCACGACGACGAACAGATTGATAAAGAAGAACGAAAGACCGTCCAGATTGGCAAATTTGCGGTTGGTACGGATGGAAGTCACGGCATAATCGGAAAAAGCCTGCGCCATCCTCTTTTCCTCCCTCTCCTCATTGTTAAAGGCTCTCACTACGCGAACGCCGGTGATATTCTCCAAAAGGACCGTGGACATCCGATCCAGGAGCTTTTGCAGCTTTTTAAACAGGGGCGCCGCGCTCTTCATGATTCCCAGAGCTAAAAGCAGTACCGCAAGTACGGCCCCCAGAAGAATAAAGCCGATCTCCACGTCTATGCGGAAACAGAGAATCAGCGCCAGGATGCAGATAAAAGGTACCGGCAGTATCATCTGGATGGTGCTGGTAAGAGCCATCTGAATGGTATTGATGTCGGCCACCGTACGGGTTGTAATAGAGGCCATGCCAAACTGCCGGAAATCATATACCGACAGCTTCAGCGACTTATCGTAAATGGCCACACGCATGTCCTTGCCTACTCTGGCCGCAAGGGCTGCGCTGGTGTAACCGCCCAGGATAGCGCAGATACCCGAAAGCACCGATATCACCGCCATCTGGAGTCCCGTATGCCACAGGGCAGAAAAAGAGCTGCCGCTGGTGCCCAAATTCAGCATCTGGGCCGCCAGAGTGGGAATAAACAAAGCGCCCACCACATCGACGATCAGAAACAGCACCGTCCCTACAACCAGCTTCCAGTGCGGTTTCAGAAATTTCATTACAAGCTTCATGAGTCATTCCTCCATGGTTTTTTAACAGGAACACAATTTCTTTTCTTCATTGGGAAAACCAGATGGCTGCGCGGCTGCGCCGCTCCCGCCATCTTCGGGAATATTCGCATTCCGGGCTACCGCCCTGCATGCTCATATTCCCTTACCCGTCCGATGTCCGCACGGCCGGGCGCATTCATGCGCCCTCCGGCGGCCGCCGTCCGAGGTTTTCCCAATAAAAATGCGCCCGGTAATTCCGTTTTACCGAGCGCACTCGACATCTTCTCTGACACCGCGGTTGCGACCGCGTATCCTCCGATGATTGTCGTTTCATTTTTCTTTTTGTTCGTTTAAATCCTGAAGTGTGTCGTCCAGAACGTCCGCATAGATCCTGGTCAGCCGGGCCAGCATTTCCTGCTCCTGCGCACTGAGCATCTGCCACGCTCTCTCCTCCACCCGATGCATATACAGCACCCGCTCTTCCACAAGGGTACGTCCCCGATCGGTCAGCACAGCCCTCTTGGCCCGCAGATTATCTGCAAAGGGCTCCAGCGTAATCAGTCCCTTCTTTAACAGCTGCTTAAAGGCGGAATTGAGTGTCTGCCGGCTCACGAAAAGCCGCTCGCTTATCTCGCTCTGGGTCTCCATCCCTTCGTAGATGAATAACAGCGACCAGTACTCCGGCTCCGACAAGCCGCAGTATTTCGGAAAAAAAGAGTACAGGTTATCCAGTTCCATCGTCGTCTCGCGAAATGCGCGAAGCGTATTTCTGCCATGACCATCCCGTTCCATTCTTCACCTCCTAGTATATTGTCAAAAATCAGATATTATGATTTCGGACAGTCAGGAGTATAGACCCTTTCCGCGAGAATGTCAAGCACTTTTTTCGCAATATCAATCTTTTTTTATAGCTCTCTTTTCGTAATATCCGTCTCCCTTGCAATATTCCTCTCCCGTATTGTCCGCCCCCAGCGGTTATGCCATACCGCTTCTGGCGCGATAATCTTTTTCAATCTCTTCCTTCCACTCCGCGCCCACGGACGCCCCTGCGCGGACGCTGCTGATAAAAGAACCCACCGCCCTGTAGTTGACCTGGGTTCCTTTGCTGTCCGCACAGTAATTCACCGCCCGATCCGCATCCATATTTAGTTCCACCGCTGTTTTTACCGCATCGATGTTCGCTCCCAAAAACAGGAATTCCCAGCCATATTTCTCTTTTTGCCGGCCAATCATCTCCTTTATCTGTTCCCGCCTGTAACGGCGGCTGGCGTTTTCCATTCCATCCGTTGTGATCACAAAGATCGTATGAGCCGGCACGTCCTCCGGGCGGGCATATTTGTGGATATTCCCCACATGATGAATCGCGCCGCCAAGAGCATCCAGCAGGGCCGTACATCCTCCCACAGAATAATCCCTCTCCGTCATGGGACGGATATCTCGAATCTTCACCCGGTCATGGATCACCTCGCTTGTGCTGTTAAACAGCACCGTGGAAACCAAGGCCTCTCCCTTTTCCTTCTTCTGCTTTTCGATCATGGAATTAAAGCCGCCGATCGTGTCCGCCTCCAGCCCGTGCATGGAACCGCTGCGGTCCAGAATAAACACCATTTCCGTCAGATTTCTCTTTTTCTTTTTCAATTTCAGTTCCCTCCTTCAAATTCATAGAACCAGACTGTACAGACAAGCTGTAGAACCGGGCTTCCTGCAAAATAAAAATGGCTGTCCGGTCGTTGCACCTTACAGCCACATGATAAAACAAAAAATATTCGTTTTGGTCGCCTGCCAGGCGACATTTCTTGGCAGACAACTTCTCTTAGCGGCGACACCGCTTCTCCGTCCGGCCTTCCGTCCCTGGCTCTCAGCCGTCCTCCGCTTCTCAGCTGCCCAGCAGGCTCTGGTCAAAGGCAAACAAAGCCTCGTTGATCTCAAAGATATTGTAATTGCCGCGCTCGATAAAATATTCCACAATGATATCAAAGCGGCTTGCGTGCGACAGAGCATAGCCCGCCTTCATCAGCAGCTCCTTCGTCTCCGGCAGAGACAGCTCCAGAGCGACGGCAAAGGCCAGAGCCGTCGACTTGCGGGGCCGATACAGCCGGTCGCTGCGGATTTTGGAAAAAAGCTTGCGGTCTATGTTCGCCTTCTTATAACACGCGGAATCCTTCATCCCCTTCTCGTCAATCTTGCGAAGCAGCATCTCCGAAAAGCTCTCGTCCAGCTGGCTGAGAGCCTCCTCCAGACTCCTGGCCGAAGCTGCGCCCGCCGGCTCGACAGGAGAGCGCAGCTCCGGTCCAGGTCCTTCCGCGGCAGGAGGCAGCCCCGACGCAGACCACTCTCCCGCAGTGGGAGCCATCCCCGACGCAGGCCCTTCCGCGGCGGCCGGAGCCGCCGACCGGGCCAGGAGGCTGCGGCTAAGACGCAGTCTCTCATCGTCGCTGTGCTCCTCCACATAGCGGTCATCCACATACTCGGAAATATCTGCAAACAGCTTTGTCCCGATTTGATATGCCTTGCGATCAAAAATCACCAGGTAAACGGTTGCCGGCCCCTTCTGCTCCTCGTCGCGCAGCAGAAAATCGCCGATGGTATCCACCGCCACTTTCAGCGCCTGGTCCTTGGGATAACCATAGATACCGGAGGATATCAAGGGAAAGGCCACCGTCTCACAGCCGTATTCCCTGGCCAGCTCCAGAGCTGTCCGATAGCAGGAAATCAGCTGCTCCCTCTCACCATGCTTCCCTCCGCGCCAGCGAGGCCCTACGGCATGGATAACATACCGGCAGGGAAGACGGCCGGCTCCGGTAATTTTCGCGCTGCCCGTCTCGCAGCCTCCCAGGGCGCGGCATTCTTTTAGAAGCTCCGGCCCGGCCGCCCGGTGGATGCAGCCATCCACGCCTCCTCCTCCCAGCAGAGAAGAATTGGCGGCGTTTACAATGGCGTCCACCTGCATTTTCGTTATGTCATTTCGGACGATATGAAGCGGCATAGCCGTCCCTCCCCTCTTTTCGCATATACAGCGCAGGCGCCCCCGGCGCCGCCCGCGCCTGCTGTTGTACCCGCGCCTGCTGCTGCGCCCGCCGCACTGTCTGCTGCTCTGCCTACGCCTGCCATACTGCCTACGCCTACCGTTCCCCGGCCCGCAATCTTCTCTCCCGCTCCCGCCAGTCCGGCATATGCCCTTCGATAAAAGCATAAAACTGCCTGCCATGATTGGGATATAAAAAATGAGTCAGCTCATGGAGCACCACATATTCCGCGCACTCTACTGGCGCCTGCACCAGCATGGCATTCAGCGTAATCCTGGATCTCCCCGCGCTGCAGGTCCCATAGCGGCTCGTCATGGCACGCACCGTCACATGGGGCATGGGAACACCATAGAGCTCCACTGTCGGATACCATTTTTCCACCAGCGGCATCAGATATTGGAGTGCAGCCTTTTTCTCCTTCTCTGTCAAAGGAGCCGGCCTCTCCCTTGATTCCGGCGGCCGGGCCTTCATCCGTTCGGTATTGGCTGCAATCCAGCCCGCCCTCTGCTCCAGGAACTCCCGCAGCTTTGCCGGCTCTATTCCGATCGGAGCGGACAGGTGCAGTTCTCCTCCCGGCAGCACCCGCAGCCGGATGCTTCGCATCTGCTTATAGGTGACTTGTATTTCATAATCCTGCCCGCCGAGCCGCAATCTCCATCTCTCGGCTTTTCCCTGCGCTGTTCTCATCGGACTCCATCCGCCTCGGCGGCAGCCTCGTCCTGTCCCGGCTCCACGCCCAGCAGGCTCTCCATAACGGCGTCAAACTCCGGATGGCTCTTTTTTAAATTCATCGGTTTTCCCTCTTTTGACAGGAAACAATGCTCCGTCTCCGCCAAGGCCCGCACCTGGCCGCTTGCCGCATCGGTAATGCGGTAGCTGATCTTGTACTTGATCCCATTGTACTCAGCCAGCTTCATCTGCACCCGAATCACATCATCGAAATGCACCATGTGCTTGTACCGGCAGGAAATGCTGAGCACCGGGCTGAACACCCCTGCCTCCTCCATGGACTTATATCCCATGCCCACCTGCTCCAGGTAATCGATCCGGGCCTCCTCCAGCCAATGCACATAGTTGGCGTGGTGAATCATCCCCATCTGATCGGTCTCATAGTAGTGGGCCTTTCTCTCATAGCTTTTTATTTTCAT
>CALWGV010000093.1 GCA_944380185.1 uncultured Lachnospiraceae bacterium | reverse complement strand
TTTCCCGCCCGGACAATAACGATATCGTCCAGCACCAGCTCCTCAGCCGCTATTTCCTTCCTCTCGCCGTCCCTGACCGCCAGGGCCCTGGGCGCATGCAGAACCGACAGTTTGTCCAGTACCTTTTTAGCCCGGATCTCCTGCACAATGCCGATACACAGATTGGCCGCGACCACCACCAGGAACGTCATATTGCGGAAGGACCCGGCAATCATCAAAAGCACAGCCAGCACGGCAAAGACCAGATTGAAATATGTAAACAGATTGCTCTTAATAATCTCTCCTATGGTCTTCGTCGGAGGGTCCACCGGCCGATTGACCCAGCCGTTCTGCATATATTCCTGTACCTGCTACGAACTGAGTCCCTGACTCTCATCCGCCTGAATACGCGTCACCTTTCCGCGCTCCGGCACGTCCGTTTTCTGCTCTGCTTTTTTCCACTTCAGCTGTATTTTCTGTCTCAATCCACGTACACCTCTCTGATTCAAACAGCCTTTATGGCATTATGCTTTTATTTTATGGCACAGTCCGCAAAAATCTATAGGCAAGTACCTCCAATCTGACCGAAATCCAGACATTTACTTATCATTTGTCTGAATTCTTGCCTGGATCGGAAGCGCCTTCCGCTTTCCAATGCAGAATTTCCGCCAATCGGTCGGCTGACTCTGCCTCCTCTCCCTCTCTGGTCGGACGGTAATATCGTTTTCCCTTCAGCGAAGGAGGAAGACATTCCATATGAGCCATCTTGTCCTCCAGATCATGGGCATATTGATAACCTTCTCCATAATGAAGATCTTTCATCAACCCGGTAACCGCATTGCGCAGATTGAGAGGCACCGGCTCCGCCAGCTGACGAAGGGCATCCGCCTTGGCCTCCTCGTAGGCCACGTAGGCTGAATTAGACTTGGGTGCCATGGACAGATAGATTACTGCCTGAGCAAGATTGACGCTGCACTCCGGCATCCCATTGAAATGACTGGCCTGGTAGGCCGCCACCGCCACACCGAGAGCGCGGCTGTCCGCCATTCCCACATCCTCGCTGGCAAACCGCACCAGGCGCCGGGCCACATACAGCGGGTCCTCTCCGGCCTCCAGCATCCTGGCCAGCCAATAGACAGCTGCATCCGGATCGCTGTTTCGCATGGATTTGTGCAGGGCGGATATTAAATTATAGTGCTCCTCCCCTTTTTTATCGTAGAGAAGTGTCCTGTCGCCGATACACTGGCTGACAATCTCCCGCGTCACCGTAGTCTTCCCGTTCTCATCCAGGTCACCGTTGGTCACCGCCATCTCAAGCGTGTTGAGAGCGCGCCTGGCATCCCCATTGGCGAAGGCCCCTATGGCGCGAAGCAGATCTTCCTCAATGGCAATATCCAGATAGCCGAAACCCTTCGGACTTTTCAGCGCTCTCTTTAACAGCTCCGTCAGATCATCTTCGGACAATGCCTGCAGTACAAAGACCTTGCAGCGGGAAAGCAGGGCCCCGTTTACTTCAAAGGAAGGATTCTCCGTGGTGGCTCCGATCAGCGTGATGCTCCCTCTCTCCACAAAAGGCAGGAAAGCATCCTGCTGCGCTTTGTTAAAGCGGTGTATCTCATCCACAAAGAGCAGCGTTTTTCTTCCCATGCGGCGACTCTGCTCTGCCCGGGCCATGACCTCTTTGATTTCCTTGATACCGCTGGTAACCGCGCTGAAATTGACAAAATCGGCATGGGTGCGGCCTGCAATAATACTGGCCAGCGTAGTCTTGCCCACTCCCGGCGGTCCCCAAAAGATCATCGAAGGAATGTGATCTGAATCAATCAGCCGGCGCAGCACCTTTCCTTCCCCCAGCAGCTGCCTCTGCCCTACAAACTCCTCCAGTGTTTCCGGCCGCAGACGATCAGCCAGGGGACTGGCCGTCTGCCTGTCGTCAAAAAGTGAAAGCTGTTCCATTATCCTTCCCCTCTCTCCTCGATGTCTTCCCCATCTCGTGCTTCCGATATCCTTTCTCCGCCTCTTCTTCCCCCGCTTTCACCGGTCTCAGCGCCTTTTTTTTGCTGTATCCTCCGATTTACCGCCAGAATCAAATCGGACGGCAGAAGCCTGGCTGCCAGACAGGCCGCCGCATTGGAAATTCCGGGCACAATCAATTTTTTCCCTTTTTCCATACCACGTATAGCCATTCTGGCCATCTTTTCCGGCTGCGCGCCCCGGACTGCAGCCCGGATTCCCGCCCGCTCAAAGAACCCTGTATCCACTGGTCCGGGACAAAAAACGCCCAGATAGACACGGCTCTTTCTGGCGCGCAGCTCCTCCGCTATTCCCAGCGTTAGGCTGACCACATACGCCTTGGCGGCATAATACGCCGCCATGTAGGGGCCGCCCGGTACGAGTCCTGCCGATGAGGCCACATTAAGGACAGCGCCGCCCCGCTTTTCCAGGTCAGACAGAAAAAGCTTGGTCAGCATATGGACGGCCCGACAGTTGACCGCCGCCATCTCCATCTCCTCATCCAGAGACGTGACGGCAAAACTCCCATAAACGCCAAAGCCGGCGCAGTTTATCAGCACCCGCACCGGGCGATGGCGAAAAGCCTCATAAATCCGCCGGCATTCCTCCTCCTTTGACAGGTCGCAGACAAAAATCTCCCCGCCGCAGCGGGCAGCCGCCGCCTGAAGCCGGCTCTTGCTGCGCCCTGCCAGCACCGGACGGTAGCCCCTTTTAGCCAGCTCCATGGCAAGATTTTTTCCCAGCCCTCCGCTTCCACCTGTAATCAGCGCCAATTTCTCCGTTTTCATCGCAAAAATTCCGTCCTTCCACCCGATTTTCTCTCTTTTCTGCTCTTCATTGTACTCTTTCTTCTGTTTTTTCGCAATAGCTCCCCTTGACGCCCCGCCCTCTTCCGAGTATAATGTATCATATCCGCAGGAAAACAAGCGGCTGCGAAGCAGACATTTGTTTTTTACATAATATGCGAGAAATTTGAGAGAAAAGGAAGGCAACCATTCACCATGACTGACGCCGATAGTGACGCTGGCCCAAACAACGATACGAAAACAATAGGATACCCATGTAGGCATAACCTATTCCTGCCGTCAGGTTTAGGGTGTGCTTTTTTTGTGTCTTTTCCGGCATTTCTGAGGCCCTGTCCTCACCGACGAATCTAACTGTCCCGGAGTGAACAGATTTGAGCAACTCATGCGAACTTACAATAGATAACAGATTTCATATGCGGCGAGGCGGCATACAGCTTCGTTGATTAAGACTTACTGCAAATTTTAAGGAGAATAATGTATCAATGTTAGTACGACAACTATTACTGCAGGCTTTTCTGATTCTGCTAAACGCCTTTTTTGCGTGTACGGAGATCGCTGTGATCTCTCTCAATGCCACTAAACTTCGCAAAATGGAGGAAGAAGGCGACAAATCCGCCGGACGCCTTCTCAAGCTAGTCGAGCAGCCGTCCAATTTCCTGTCGACCATACAGATCGGCATCACCCTGGCCAACCTTTTGGGCAGCGCCTTTGCCGCCGACAACTTTTCTGACGGTCTGGTAAACTGGGTCTACAACGATTTGAATTTTCAGGCCATTCCGCTGAGCGTTTTAAACACTCTGTCAGTTATCCTGATTACCATCATCCTCTCCTACTTTACCCTGATCTTCGGTGAGCTGGTGCCCAAGCGCGTAGCCATGCAGAAACCTATGCTGGTGGGAAGGATCGCCGCCCCTGTGGTTTCCGGTCTGGGTACGATCATGCGGCCGGTGATCTGGTTTCTCTCCTTCTCCACCAATCTGGTGTTGCGGCTGCTGCACGTCAAAACAGAAGCCCAGGAGGAATCGGTTACCGAGGAAGAAATACGCATGATGATCGAACTGGGCGGCGAAAAAGGTACCATCGATGAGGATGAAGAGACCTGGATTCAGAACGTGTTCCGCTTCGACGACATCACCGTCTCCGACGCCATGACTCATGTTTCTGATGTGGTGGCTCTGGATGTGGACATGGATGAAAAGGAGATCGTAAAAATCATCGAAGAAAGCGGCCTTTCCCGCTACCCGGTCTACGATGAGGATATCAACGACATTCTGGGTATTCTCTATGCCAGAGATTTCCTGCTGAATTTAAATCGTCCCGATCCCCGTCCTTTCCGGGAATTGATTCGCTCCGCTTATTTTGTGCCGGAATCCATTCACGCCGACATATTGTTCCAGGATATGCAGCAGAAAAAAATTCATATTGCGGTGGTTGTCGATGAATACGGCTCTACCGCCGGCATCATCACGGTAGAAGACCTGCTGGAGGAGATCGTCGGCAACATCTATGATGAATTTGACCCGGCGGAGCCTCCGGAAATCGTTCAGGTGGAAGATAATCTCTGGCGCGTCGAGGGCGGCACTTCCCTGGAGGATCTGGAGGAGGCCATGGACATTGAACTGCCGGAAGATATTAATGCCGATACAGTCAATGGTCTGATTCTCAACTGTCTGCGCTCTATCCCCGATGACGGCTCTTCCTTCGACGTGACCACCAATGGTCTGGAAATCCATGTGGAGAATGTGGAAGATAAAATGGTCACCTACGCTCTCATTCGCAAACTGCCGGAAGAGACGCCGGACGAAGAGGAGGAAGATGACGACAGAGAGCACGGCAAAGACAAGGAACATGAAAAGAACAAAAACAAGGATAAAGACCGAAACAAGGACAGAGACAAGGATCAGGAGAAAAACTGATTTCCTGCCAGGTTTTCAAAGGGCCTGACTTAGCTCATTTCACCGTCTGCCTTTTCCGGCCGGCCACCCAGCCGCCCGAAAAAAGGCAGGCGGTTTTTTGTCATCCTTTTCTTCTTTTTTCAATCATGCGGTACAGTCGGGCCAGAGCGTCCTTTATGCCTCCCACCTCATCGATAAGCCCCTCCTTTACCGCCTCTTCTCCTATCAGAATTGTTCCCAGATCTTTGGTGAGCTCTGCTGTATTGATCATCATCTCTTCCAGCCTCTCCTGCGGCACACGGCTGTGTGCCGCGATAAAACCGGTAATTCTGTCCTGTGTCCTCTTGAAATAGTCATAGGTCTGAGGAGCGCCGATGACCATCCCATTCATACGCACCGGATGGACGATCATGGCTCCGCTAGGCACGATAAAAGAATAGTCGGCTGAGACGGCCAGCGGTCCGCCGATGGAATGACTGCCTCCCAGAACCAGCGATACGGTGGGAATACTCAGAGAGGCTATCATTTCCGCAATAGCCAACCCTGCATCCACATCCCCTCCCGACGTATTTAACAGCACCAGAAGCCCGTCGATCTTCCGATTGTCCTCAATCTGCGCCAGCTGCGGCAGCACATGATCATACTTCGTTGTCTTGCTGCCGGACGAGAGATTTTCGTGCCCCTCGATCTCCCCGACGATACTGAGCAGATGGATTTTATACTCCCGCTCATTGTTGTCGAGCATCGTCTGCCCATACTCGCTGATCTTTTCATCCTGCAGCTTTTCATTTTCTCTGCGGGTATTCTCCTGGCTCTCTCTCCCGCTGTCCCTGCTGTCCATGTCACTTCTCTTCATCGGCATCCATCCTCTCTGCCCTATGCATACCGGCCCGGGCTTTCACAGTATAATGGGGATTGCTGTAACAAGAAAGAGCAATCCCCCTATCAAAAAGACTGCTTCGGGCCCGTGCAGCAGCCTCTTACGTTTTCTAGTGTGGCAAAAGAGGAGAAAATAATACTGGAATTTTATCCCATCTTCTGTTTTCTTCTCGTCTTTTTTCTGCCTTCATGGCAAATGGGAGAGAACATCCGGTCATTCTTTTCCCTCATATGCGGCGCCCTGTATGATTTTTTCTTCTTTCAGATAGTGATGGAGCTCATTGAGGACTCGCTTTTTGTCCAAACTCCAGGAAGGCGCAAGCAAAAGATCAGCAGGGCCATCTCCGGTAATGCGGTGAATCACCGTGCTTCGGGGCAGCACCTGCAGGCATCTCCCCACGGCGGCAAAATACTCTTCCTTTTCCATCACCGTGCACTCTCCGCGCCGATACCATTGAGCCAGCTCCGTTCCCTTCAGTATGTGGAGCAGCTGCAGTTTGACCCCGTCTATATCGATATCGCCCAGATACCGGGCCGTCTCCTCCATCATCTGCAGATTTTCTCCCGGCAGTCCCAGAATCATATGAGCGATCACCGTATGGCCGCCGGCTTTCAGCTTCTCCACCGCCTCGGCAAAACAGGACAGCTCATAGCCCCGGCGAATCAATCTCGCTGTCTCCTTATGGATCGTTTGAAGCCCCAATTCCACCCAGATCGGCTTTGTCTGCCCCAGGCGATTCAGCAATTCCATCACCTCATCCCCCAGACAATCCGGACGGGTAGCTATGGACAAAACTTTTACTTCCTCGTCTGCCATGGCTTGGCTGAAGATCTGAGACAAGTATTCCGTTGGCCCATAGGTGTTGGTGTAAGCTTGAAAATAGGCAATATAACCGGGGCGAACGCAGGAGCCTTGTCTGTGCTCGCCGCCGGCCACAGCCTTTTTCGCCTGCAGCGCCTTGGCCTGCTCAAGCTGGGCCCCAACAGAAAGCCGTCTGTCGGCCGCAAAATCTCCGGACCCACCTGCGCTGCAGAAAATACAGCCGCCATATCCTGCCGTCCCATCCCGATTGGGGCAGGACATGCCGCCGTCCAGCGAAAGCTTGTACAGCCGCTGTCCAAAGTGCTGCTTCAGATAAAGCCCCAGCGAGTAATAAGGGCGGCCGTCGGAATAAAGTCCCCGGCCGCCGCCCGCGTGGTCACAGATGTTTTTGGTAGAATCCATAGACGCTTACTCCCTGCTGGAACACCACAAAGGCATGGGGATCCAGCTCCTTTAAAATCTGCTTGAGATGCCCTGCCTCATACTTTGACAAGATCACAAAAAGAATGGTCTTCTCACTTTCCGCATAGGCTCCGACACCATGCCAGCTGGTGACGCCGCGGCTCAGCTGCTGCATCACCGCATGGCTGATCGCGCTTCCGTCCGTCTGGGTGATAATCATCGCCTGCGTATTAATGTTCTGCGCGTGAACCCGGTCTACCACAACGCCGTAAAACGTCGTGAAAATAATGGAATAAATGGCCACCGACACATCAAACAGTATAATGCAGAGGCCATAGATCATAAAATTCACCAGCATACCCAGCCGTCCCACGCTGATATCCGGCTTTTTGCGCATCAGATACAGACCAATAATATCCACACCTCCCGACGAGCCTCCCGAATAGAGGATCAGCCCTACGCCCAGGCCGGTGAGAATACCGCCGATAATAGCAGAACCCAGCACATCTCCGCCAAGCAGAGACTCCGGCTGCTGAATCAGCGAAAGAAAGAACGAAATGGCCGCCACACAGGTCAGCGTCTTCACAAAAAAGTGGTGGCTCATATGGCGGAACGCCAGCCACAGAACCGGGATATTCAGCACAAAGTTCAGTATACCGGCAATGTCAAATTCCCCGAAGGTCAGACCGGCATAACGGGCCAGAACCGTACGGGTCACCTGGCCGATTCCCACAAAGCCCCCGCTGTAAATGCCGGAGGGAGCAGTGAATAGTCCCACCCCGCAGGCATAAATCAGGCTTCCCGCCAGGCAGACGGCGAGCTTCGACGCCTCGCCGGACAAAAGCTCCTTCTTTTCTTTGTTTTCCTGCTTTTCCATCACTCCACCAGCTCCAGCGCGATCTCCATCATCTCCCGGAAGCTGACCTGCCGATCAATGGAGGGCAGAGATTCTCCGGTGAAAATGTGATCGGAAATTGTACAGATGCACAGCGCCTTCTTTTTGGCATAGATCGCATTGAGATACAGGGCAGCAGCCTCCATCTCCGTGGCCAGAACGCCCATATCCCTCCATCTGCCTGCCGCAGTCTGGTCAGCGCAGTAAAAGGTATCTGAGGATAACAGATTGCCTACCTTCGGCGTAATCCCCTTAGACTCTGCTACCTCCACGGCCCGGCGAAGAAGGCCGAAATCGGCAATGGGCGCAATGGTTCCCGGCAGGTTAAACTGGGAAGCATAGTTGGAATTGGTGCAGGCTCCCATGGCCATCACCACATCTCTCACCTTTACATCCTCTCCCATTCCGCCGGCTGTGCCTATGCGGATAATCTGCTCTACCCCATAAAAATGAAAGAGCTCATAGGAGTAGATCCCGATCGAAGGCATTCCCATTCCTCCGCCCATGACGGACACGGTCTTGCCCTTGTAGGTGCCGGTATATCCCAGCATGTTGCGCACCTGATTGAAACAGACCGGATTTTCCAGATAGGTCTCCGCGATAAATTTGGCTCGAAGCGGGTCACCCGGCATCAGCACAGTCTTCGCTATATCGCCCGGCATCGCCTCAATGTGGGGGGTAGGTGTGTTAGACATAGATAATTCCTCCTTTTCCCTGTTATGAATTTTCATTGGTTTGTCTGTGATTTTATGCATTTCTCAGGAATACATACGATTTTCATGCTTTGGTCCCCAGAGTCTGCTCCCAGTCTGCTTCCTTAAAGCCTACCAGTACATGGGCATCATCCACCAGAATCGGTCGTTTCACCAGCATTCCGTCGCTGGCCAGGAGCTGCAGCGCCTCCTCCTCGCTCATTTCGCCCAGCTTGTCCCGCAGCCCCAGAGCTCTATAGCGCTGACCGCTGGTATTGAAAAACTTTCGCAGGGGCAGTCCGCTCCTCTTGTGCCAATCCGCCAGTTCAGCATATGTCGGATTCTTTTCATGGATATATCTCTCTTCGTAAGAAATCCCATGACTGTCCAGCCATTTTTTTGCTTTCATGCAGGTGGAACACTTGGGGTAACAAATAAACTGCATAATTCTCCTCCCGGTTGCTGTGTTTTGAAGATAGATTCATTATACCCTATTCCATCCGCTTTTGCTATGGTTTTCTCTCTTTTGCCCTACATAAGTTCGCCTTCCCTTTTCCATACTATAAATACAGACTATAAATAGTATAGTCCTGTAATGTCAATATCCGTTATTTAACAAGGAGGCTTTGCAATGGAATCGATCTGGACCAAAACCTGCAGGATGCCAGCCTTCCCCTCTCTCACGTCGGGAATAGAAGTAGATGTGGCAGTCGTCGGCGGCGGCATGGCCGGTATTCTCACCGCCTATCTGCTCAGGGACAGCGGGCTATCTGTAGCTGTCTTTGAAAAAGACGAAATCGGAAAAGGTGCCACCGCTTTCACCACGGCAAAGATTACCAGCCAGCACGGGCTGATTTACGCAAAACTCATCAAGGATCTGGGGAGAGAAAAGGCCCGTCAGTATGCCGCCGCCCAGCAGAAGGCCATCTCTTACTACAGAAATATCATCCAGCAGGAACATATTTCCTGTCACCTGGAGGAAGCGGCCTCCTATCTGTACAGCACGACCGACGCCGAACAGTTAAAGAGGGAGGAGGAAAGTGCAGTTGCCTTGGGCCTGCCGGCCTCTTTTACCCGCCGGACAGAGCTTCCCTTTCCGGTAGCCGGAGCAGTCCGTTTTGACCATCAGGCTCAGTTTCATCCGCTGAAATTTCTGCGCGCAGTCGCCTCCCAGCTGACCGTTTATGAGCACGCCGAAGTCATAAGGATCCACGGCCACAAAATCGACATATGCTCCGGCGGGGAACTTCACACCGTACGCGCCGGACATATTGTCATTGCCACCCATTACCCCTTTGTCAATGTGCCGGGCTTTTATTTCCTGCGCCAGCATCAGGAACTGTCTTATCTGCTGGCTCTGGACAGTGCCGCAGCTCTGTCCGGCATGTATTATTGCTGCGACCCAGGCGGATACACCTTCCGTTCCTTCGGCCGCTTTACCATCTTCGGCGGTCTGGGGCACCGCAGCGGCAAGCTGCATCCCGGCGATGGCTACCGCAGACTGTGGCATCACGCCAGGAGGATGTATCCGCGGGCAGCCGTGGCCGCCCACTGGTCCAACGAGGACGCCATGCCTCACGACCGCATCCCTTTCATCGGCCCTTTTTCCATCTGGACGCCGCACCTGTATGTGGCCACCGGTTTCCGGAAGTGGGGGATGACCGGCGCCATGACGGCAGCTCTGGCTCTGTCCGATCGGATTCTCGGACGAAATACCGATCATTTTGACATCTACATCCCGCAGCGCCTCTCCCTGTGTTCAGCCATGGGGCCTTTTCTGGCCGATGCCGGCCGCACCGCCGTCCATCTGCTCCTGCAGAAACCCTTTGTCCCTTATGGGAAAAAACGATGTGTGGAAAAGGGCTTTGGTCCCACCTGCACTCATCTGGGCTGCACTCTTTCCTACAACCCGGCGGACCACACCTGGGACTGCCCCTGCCACGGTTCCCGCTTTACCGAAAATGGAAAGCTGCTGTCAGGCCCGGCCCGGCGGTCTCTCAAAGACATTTGAATATGCACAGAGATTGTGCAGGATACAAATGCTTCCACCAGACCAAAGAATTTTTTTTATTTTCCCTCTTCCCCAAATCGACATTTGCATGTATACTAATAAAAATGCCTGAAGCCGATGCGCATCAGGCCAATACAGGAGGAAGAACAGATGAGACATTTGATCAGTCCGCTGGACTTTTCAGTGGCGGAGCTGGACGCCCTGATGAATCTGGCCGAAGACATCGAACAGAACAAGAAAAAATACGCACACGCCTGTGACGGCAAAAAATTAGCCACATTATTTTATGAACCAAGTACAAGAACTCGTCTGAGTTTTGAGTCTGCCATGTTAAGTCTGGGAGGCGATGTACTTGGTTTTTCTTCGGCCGCAAGCAGCTCGGCATCCAAGGGCGAGAGCGTGGCCGATACTCTGCGGATGATATCCTGCTATGCCGATATCTGTGCAATCCGCCACCCCAAGGAGGGCGCAGCCCTGGTAGGTGCACAGGCTGCCTCCATCCCCGTCATCAACGCAGGCGACGGCGGGCACCAGCATCCCACCCAGACCCTGACCGACCTCATGACCATCCGCTCTCTGAAAGGTCGTTTAAGCGACATGACCGTAGGGCTGTGCGGCGACTTGAAATTCGGACGCACAGTGCATTCCCTGATCAATGCCCTGGTTCGCTATCCCGGCATCCGCTTCGTTCTGATCTCTCCCGCAGAACTGCGCGTCCCGGATTATATTCGGGAGGGCGTCCTGGAGAAAAACAGCATCCCCTATCAGGAAGTCACCAATCTGGACGAGGCTATGCCCCTTCTTGATATTCTCTACATGACCCGCGTTCAGCGCGAACGCTTCTTCAGCGAGGATGAATATCTGCGGATGAAGGACTGCTATATCCTGGACGCCGCCAAGATGGCCCTGGCCCGGCAGGACATGCTGGTTTTGCATCCCCTGCCTCGGGTCAATGAAATCGCCGTCGAGGTGGACAGCGATCCCCGCGCTGCCTATTTCCGGCAGGTTCAGTACGGTGTCTATGTGCGTATGGCTCTGATTTTGACCCTGTTAGAGGTCGATGCTGCAGCGCTATCCTGATCGGCGATATCTGCGCCAGCGAACATGCTTGATTGTTTGAAATAGATAAATTCTTTCCATAACGAACGGAGGCAAAAACTATGCTTAATATCAGCGGTCTGAAAGAGGGCATCGTGCTGGATCACATCAAGGCCGGCAAATCCATGGACATCTACAAATACCTGGGACTTGACAAGGTGGACACGGAGGTGGCCATCATCAAAAATGCCCGCAGCAACAAAATGGGCAGAAAGGACATCATTAAGATTGAGGGCGGGCTCGATGAAATCGACCTGGATGTCCTCGGTTTCGTCGATCACAATATCACCGTCAACATCATCCGGGATAACAAAATCATTGAGAAAAAATCCTTAAGCCTGCCCAAACGGATCACCAATGTTCTCCACTGCAAGAATCCCCGCTGCATCACCTCGATCGAACAGGAACTGCCCCACATCTTCTTCCTTGCCGATGAAGAGACGCAGACTTATCGCTGTCTGTACTGCGAGGAAAAATACGGCAGAACCAAAACCGAATATAAAAAGTAATACTCATTTAGCGGTCGGACAGAGCGTTAAATCGAAAAGGGGCGAATGGAATTTCCATCCGCCTCCTTATTTTAATTGAATCTTTTTCTATTACTTCACCGGCAATCTATTTCGCCAGCAATCCCTGGATGGCATCCTCAGCGATCTTGTTCTGCTCCTGGAATGCGGCCAGCATTTCGCCTTCATCCGTTAGGCTGTCATCAATGACGCCCAGCATAATATAGCAGACGTAATTTCCATAGACCACCACCTCAGAAGCCTGCAGCTTGGGAATATTCATCGGATAATTCATTCCCGTTTCAATCTGTGTCTCCCTGTAGTTTTCCAGCGCAGTCCGCACATCTTCTACGCGGTCACTTTTAGCCTTCACAATAATCAAGGTGTCCACATGAACGCTGATCATCGGTCCTTCAGCTACGATTTCGTCATACATATCGCTGCTGACGCCAAAGAGAGCTTCCACTGTTTCCGCATCGTATTCCATGCTGGGAATATAATTTTCCCCGTAGGCCTCTTTTACGGCATCCCGAAGAGCCGTCACTGCAATATCGTCTCGGTATTCGCCTGCCGCGGTCTGGCCGGACTCTCCCTCAGTCTCTTCTTCGCCGGCGCCTTCCGTCTGCGCCAGGGTCTCCTGACCTGCAGTCTCCTGTTCCGTTTCCGTCACCGTCTCCTGTACCGTGGCCTGTTCGTCATCTGCAGGGGAAAGAGTCGTCTCCGTCTCTCCCTGCCCGCCGCAGCCGGCGAGAATCACCAGCGTAAAAGCCAGCAGCATTGCCAAAATTCTCTTCTTCATATCAATCTCTCCTGTTATCATTCTGATTGTCGTTGCCGGTTTATTCAAACCTTGCTCAGGATACCACAGATAGAGGAAAAATACAACTTACATTTTCCTAAATAAACCCTTTAGCAGGCAGGGCAGCAGATTATCGATATAGCTGCAGATATATTATGCCCAGAAAACCGCCGTCATATCCTGTTCATCAAATGCGTGAAATTATCCATAACTGCAAAATTCCGACGGTTCCTGTTCTGAATAATCCAAGCGCACCACGACCAAAATATAGCTATGAATAAATGTTAAGCAAAGGAGATGTCTTTAATTATGGAAAAAAAGCTGAATCATCTGCTGGCTGATCTGGTGGTAGAATACCACAAGCTGCAAAACTTCCACTGGTATGTTCAGGGAAATGATTTTTTTACCGTCCATGCCAAGCTGGAGGAATACTACGATGAGATACTGGAAATGATCGACGAGGTCGCCGAAAAGATTCTGATGAAAGGCGGCCGGCCGTTAGCCTGCCTGCGGGAATTTCTGCAGGAGAGCTGCATTCGGGAGGCAGAAGGACAGTTTACCACCTCGGCCGCAGCTCTGCAGGAGGTAAAAAGAGATCTGGGCAGCCTTGCTGAGGATGTGCGCGGCATAAAAAAAGAAGCCGACGATGCAGGCGATTATATGATCTCCGCTCTGATGGACGACTATATCGCCTACTTCGCCAAATCTCTGTGGATGATCGGACAGTGGGGAGCCTAAAATCATCTTGGCCCGTCTTCAAATGCTCCATTTGAGGAGTGCCATAAGAATACCGCAAGAATAAACGGGAGGCTCCCCTCCCGTTTTTCCTGTTTTCATGCGCTAATCGGAATTTTCATGCGCTAATTTATCCATTGCCCCGCCGTCACTCCATCATCTCCCGCATTTTCAGAAGCGCTGCCTTCTCGATACGGCTCACGTAGCTTCGGCTGATATTCATCTGGCCGGCAATCTCTCTCTGGGTATATTCGCGGCTGCCAAACAGACCGTAGCGCATGCGAATTACCTTCTTTTCCTTATCCTTCAGACATTGCTCATAGGCCCAGTACATCTGCTCGATTTCCTGCCCCAGTTCTACCTCTTCGACTACCTCTCTCCCCTCGGCCTCCACCACATCCACCAGGCTGATCATATTCCCTTCCTTGTCTGTGCCGATCGGATCATAGAGAGACACCTCTCTCCCATATTTTTTTTCCAGGCGCAGACTCATCAGTATCTCATTCTCGATGCATTTGGCTGCGTAGGTGGCCAGCTTGCTGTTCTTCTCCGGATCAAAAGTTCTCACTGCTTTTATGAGTCCGATCGTTCCAATGGAAATCAGATCGTCCAGATCCCTTCCGTCTCCATTGTACTTTTTGCTGATATGGGCCACCAGACGCATATTTCTCTCAATCAGGGCATCCCGAGCAGCCAGGTCGCCGGCTTTCCATTTTTCCAGGCACTCTCTTTCTTCTGCGGCCGTAAGTGGTTTTGGAAATGCTTTCATATAGATTTGTAGGGACCCCGCTACCTCTTTACTATTACCATATGCCGGGGACAAAATCTAAGTGCTTTGCCAAAATTTCGGACAAAAGAAAGATTTTTGCCTGTACTTCATTTTTTATAGGTTCTTCGTCTACTTATTCTTATTATTTAATCCGTGATCCGCAATACTCACAGACCCCAACAGTGCCCTTCTCAATCATATTCTGCGCTCCGCAGCTGCGGCATACCACCACGATCTTCTCGGCTCTTTTTACACGTCCCACCGTTTCCAGCTGTGCCTGCTCGTAGTCCTCCTCGCTGGTATACCCCAGAATCAGCTCATTTCCATCGTCGCTGATGCATGCTTGATTAAAATATCCCAGCCTAATCATGCGCTCCAGACATTTTCGTGCCTCCGACGTACTCATGGACAGAGAGCTGGCAATAACTCCGATATTGGTTTCATGGTGATTGACCACCTGGTCAATAAAACGGCGGTACAGCGCGGCCGTTTTCTGTATCCGCATCGAACCGGCCAAAAGAGCTGCTCCCAGACCGCCTATAAACACATAGCTGGAAATCAGATCTCTCATCGAGGTTCCCGGTGTCGGATTTGCAATTTCTCCGATCAAGGCGAATAGGACGATGACAACCAGAAAAATACCAAAGCCACGCATAATCTTTCCGGCCTTCATCAGCGCTTTGCGATCTCTTCTGATTTTTCGGATCAGCAAAAATATGCCCACCGGCCACAGACACATGTACAGCGCAAGCTTAATCAGAGCTACAATCCAGGATACATCATTTTCATTTTGATTACTCATACCAAATTTTTCCCTTTCCTCCACGGTAAGAAACGCCTCTTTTATCTCTGATCAAATTATAGTTCAAAGTCTTTTTCTCTGCAACCCTCTATGTTTGCCGTATATTTTTTCCTGCTTCTGCCATACTTACTTAGAGAATAAAATATGTCTGCATCAAAGTACAGGAGGTTGTCCTATGGAGCTATATTATCATGGAGCCGGCAAGACCTGTTCCTTTTTCGAGGGCTGGTATTTTAAGCACGTTTCCGCCAAACACACGCTGATTCTGATTCCCGCCCTGCATCGGGACAAAAAGGGACGACAGTCTGCTTCCCTGCAGATTATCGCCGATGGCCGCAGTTTCTTTATTCCCTTTGCCGGAAAGGATATCGAAGCTGACCCCAAACGCCTCTGTATCCGCCTGGGACAGAATTATTTTACCAGCAGAGGCTGCCGCCTCCACCTGGACACCCATGAGCTCACGGTGCGGGGGCATATCCATTATGGCCCTCTCTTGCCGCCGCGCCGCTCGTTCATGGGTCCATTCCGGCATCTGCCTCTGCCCTGTTTTCACCGGGTCATCAGTCTCTCCCACTCCATAAACGGCCATATTCTTTGGGGAGGAGAAAAATGGAGCTTTCATCGGGGGCGAGGCTATATCGAGACAGATTGGGGACACAGCTTCCCCTCCTCCTACGTCTGGGCACAGTGCAGCTTTCCCTCCAGCTCCTCACCAAACAAGGAAGTCAGGCCTGCCGAGACCGGCAGCGTTATGTTTACTGCTGCCGATCTGAAATTGGGCAGGCATCGTCTCACCGCCTGCAGCAGTCTGGTCGCCTGCGGCGGACGGCAGTATCGCCTTTCCACCGATCAGGGCGCTAAGCTTGCCCACTGCGGCGGCAGGCGGATCGCCCTGCGCCAGGGAGACTATACGCTTCAGCTTATCCTGTCCCAGGACAGTTCCCTTGCCCTGAAGGCTCCGAATAGCGGCACAATGAAGCGGACTGTCTACGAAAATCCTCGCTGCCTGATGCGCTGCATCCTGACCAAGGGTGCTCAGGTGCTCTTCGATGAAACCGGCGAGACAGGCAGTTATGAAAAGGTGCCCAGCGGTATCTGAAAGTCAGAGTAGAAAAACCCAAAATAAGGCAGAAGCAAAGACCAACAGAGCCAGAGAGGAGAAATAAGCTTTACAGCTGCACAACCCTGGTGGCAATCCGGTCCGTAAACGCCTGGTCGTGCTCCACGAACAGTAAGGTCGGCCGGCAGGAAAGGATCAGTTCTTCGATCTGCATCCGGGAGAATACATCCACATAATTTAAAGGCTCATCCCAGATATAGAGGTGCGACGGTTCGCAGAGACTGCGGGCTATCAGCACCTTCTTTTTCTGTCCTTCACTGTAATCCTCCATCCGCTTTTCAAACTGCACTCTGGGAAAATCCAGCTTGCGAAGAAGAGCCAGAAAAAGGGTCCGGTCGGCCTGGCAGGCCTCGATATAGTCGTTCAAACTTCCGCGCAGGCCGGAAGTATCCTGAGAAACATAGGATATTTTAAGACCGGAGGCAAGACGCAGCTGCCCGCTTTTCACCAGAACCGTTCCGCTCTGCGCCTTTCCGTTCTGCTCCGCCTTTCTATCTCCATCCTGCCCCCTCTCTTCTTTCTGCTCCTCCGGCCTGGTTCCCGCCGCAGCCAGCAAAGCTTTCAGCACCGTGGACTTGCCGCAGCCGTTCTTTCCCTGGAGGGCAATCCTCTCTCCCTGTCTTACGGTCAGGGAAAAGCCCTGGCAGACAGAGATATTTCCATAGCCCAGGGTTACCTCGTTCCATGCGGCCAGCACCTCCTTGTGGTGCCGCAGCGGATAAAGCTTCAGCGTCTCCGCCGTTTCCACATTGCGCAGCAGGCTGCTCTTCTCCTCGATGGCTGCCTGCTGCCGCTTTTCCAGGTTCTTGCGGCGGCTCTGCATCCGCCGGGACTGCTCTCCCAGATAAGCGCGGTCGGCGTAACCGCTGCCGATTTTCTGCGCCTCCGTCCGGTCCGCCCAGGCATGGGCCTGGCGGGCTGCCGCCTCCAGGCGGCGAATATCCTTTTTTAATCTCTCATTCTCCGCTGTCTCGTATCGCTCCCTCCGCTCCCGGTTTTCGTTCCAGGAAGTAAAGTTGCCTTGGCTCACCTCGATTACCTCCCGGTTAAAGGACAGAACATGATCTACGCAGGTATCCAAAAGCTGCCTGTCATGGGAAACCAGCATAAATCCTTTTTTCGTCCGCAGATAGGCTCCCAGAACCTTGCGCGCCTCCCGGTCCAGATGGTTGGTGGGCTCGTCGATCAGCAGGAAAGCATTCTCCCGCAGGAAAAGCACCGCCAGGAGCACCTTCGTCTGCTCGCCCTGGGAGAGTGTTTTAAAAGGACGGTACAGCGTCTCTTCCTTTACCCCCAGGCGCCCGATCTCCTTTTGCAGCTGCCACAGCTCCAGCTCCGGGTTTATCCCGGCAGCCACCTCCCAGGTCTCCTGCTCCGTATTTTCTACGGCAAAGGGAAAATAGTCAAAACCCACCGGCGAGACGATGGAACCGCTGTATTCATACTGTCCCATTAAAAGCCGCAGAAGCGTGGTTTTCCCTCTTCCGTTTCGTCCAATCAGCCCCAGTCTCCAGTCCGTATCCAGCCGAAAAGAAACATGCTCAAAGACATTGTCATAGCTGCCCTCATAGGCGAAGGTCAGATCGTTCACTGTGATTACTGACATATCGATTCACCTCGCTTTTTCAGGACTGCCGTACTCCGGCCTGTCGGCCTGCGTACTCATTTCGCCTTACCCGGCAGATATCTGTGCGGAGGAACCAGCACTTCGTGCTGTCTCCTTGCACAGCTGCCTGCCGGGACTATCACGTAAAAAAGAGCGGCAGGAATGTTCTGTCGCTCTCTCTTTCCATACTTATCATGCAGGCGGTGGCTGGGTCACCCTTTGCCATGGATATGGACGCACACGGATATCCGTGTCTGTCTATATGGCAGAAGGAACAGCCGGACGGTATCGGTCAGCTGCATTTCTATTTTTTGGAAAACATGAGGATAGACTTCTTCCCTGGCCGATAACGGCAATCCGATAAATCCAATCATTTTGATTGTACATTATTACATCGTATTTATCGCATTTTTTGTTCCGGGAAAGAGTCAAATCATCCTCACACCTCTTTTCTATTGATTTTATTTACCGCGGCTGCCGCGGGACGAAGGCTTCGCATACATTTCCATCGGGGAAAATTCTATGTGTCCTCTCGTCTTTTTCAGCATACCAGCATAAGGCTGCGCTGTCAAGGGGCAAGCCTACTCTCGCTAAGGAATTACTTCTGTGACAACCATCACATCGATTATAGGTTTCCGGTTAACGGTTTTTTACTTTGCAGATTAGCTGCGTCATCGTTCCCATAGGGCAGTAGACGCACCAGCTGCGCGGCTTGAACAGGATCATGGTAATCAGCCCCAGCACGGTGGAGGTCAGCATAACGCTGTAAAAGCCAAAGGCAAATTGAGCAATCGCTTCATGAAATAGCGTTCCATGGTAAGCCCATTGCCACGGTACTTTGAAAGTCCACAACAGCGTGACCACTTGTTTGAGATCCTGCGCACCGGCAAATACCAGATATGTATTCCAAAGCATAAGAAAGAACATCGTCAAAAAGAATACTAAAAATCCATACCGGAATCCCTTGCTCTTCATCCAGAGGGGAATATCTTTTTTACGAGAAAGGCCAAAACGGCCGCCCAGCAAACCGAACAGCTGCCCTCGGCCGCAGTATCGGTTGCAGTATCCTTTTGTCCCTTTTATCAGGGAAATAAGCAGGGGCAAGAAGAAGCAGAGCAGCCCGAGCCATGCAAATAGAATGTTGAAAAAGCCTAAAACTAAATACGTAAGAGAAAAAATCCATAGGTAATCATACCAATGCTTTTTCAAATTTCCACCTCCCTGACTTCGATTACGCTCGCAGGGCATTCTTTTGCACATTTGCCGCAGCCGACGCACTTTTCCATGTTCACCTCTGCCATGATGCCTTTCACAACCTGAATGGCTCCCAGCGGACATACTTTCACGCAGCATCCGCAAGCGACACAGTCTGTCTGTTGAACAAAGGCCTTTCGTTTCTTTTTTATTTTGCACATAATAGGCTCCTCCCGTTTTATCCGCTCAATTTTGAGACGGGCTGCCCGTGACCGTTTCGCCCGGCCAGCTGTTGATGCCGCCGAATTCCACAATGTTGGTATAACCCAGGGCCGCAAGTTTTTCCGAGGCCTGCTTGCTTCGGTTGCCGCTGCGGCAATACACCAGGATTAATTGCTCTTTATCCGGCAGCTCCGGGATTTCTTGTGTGCCAATGGTTTCGTTCGGAATGTTGACCGCGTTTGGAATATGCTTTTCGTTATATTCTGCTTCCGTTCGCACATCTAAAATGATATAATCGCTTTCTTCTTCCATCAAGGCAATGGCTTCTTCGGCACTGACCTGGCGATAGGAATTTTCTTGCGGCGGCGTTGTGCAGCCGCCTAAAAACAACGCTGCCATCAAAAAGAAAATAATTTTCTTCATGCTGACTCCTCCATATCTCTGTTGATATCTGTAATATAGCAGATTGCAGATATTTTCTCTGTGATATCATCACAATAGGATGGAACGCATGCAGCACAATCTCTTTGACTGCAGAATCCGGACATAAAGGCAGCGCTGTCGTCAAGGATCCCTCCCAGACGGCTAGCCGATTCACCTTTGTTTTCAGCCGCCGGATCTTTCCGTAAACAGTTTCTCCAGCTCATCCACCATATAGAGAGACCCTATCGCGCAAACCACTCCGTCGGCCTCTGCGGCCGCCAGTGCCATGGCGCAGCCCTCTTTAAGGCTTGCCGCCGCCGTCACCGGCCGGTCGGTCATGCCGCGAAGGAGAGCAGCCAGGTCGGCGGCCTCCATGGCCCGCATGCTGGGCGGGGTCACCGTAATATAGCAGGAGGCCAGCTCCGGGGCCTTTTCCCCGCTCTCCTGTGACCGTTGTGACGAAGCCTGCGCCCCGGCCCCCTCGGCCTCGTCCCTTCGCTTATATCCCGTCAGCTCCCGCATCATCCCGGCGGCGTCCTTGTCTGCCAGGACACCCACCAGAAAAACGATGCCGCCTTTCGGAAAATACTCCCGCAGGCTGTTCACCGTCGCCCGCATGCCCTGGGGGTTGTGGGAGCCGTCCACGATGACGGCGGGATTTTCCCGCACCAATTCAAACCGCCCCGGCCAGCGGGCATTAGCCAGGCCCTCCCGCAGGGCCTCGTCGCTGATGGCAAAGCCGCGATTTCGCAGTATCTCCACCGTCTCGATCACCACGGCCGCATTGCGCAGCTGATAGGTGCCCAGGAGCCGAATATGCAGGTTTTCATATCTGCCGTAGGAGAAGGTCTGCCCCGCGAGGCTCCGCTCTCCCTCCCGCAGCTTACGATAGTCCGGGATGACCAGGGTGCTCCCCGTCTCTCTTACCTTTTTCTCGATAACGGTCCGGGCCGTATCGTTCTCCCCGTAGAAAACCACCCGGCTGTTTTTCTTGATGATCCCGGCCTTCGCCCCCGCGATCTCCTCCATCGTGGAGCCCAGCTCCTTCATATGGTCGAAGCCCAGGGCACAGATCACCGCTGCCTCAGGCGTGTCGATGATATTGGTGGAATCCATCTCGCCGCCCAGCCCCACCTCCAGAACCACGATATCGCAGCGGCTGCGATAGAAATATGCCATTCCCAGAGCACAGATCAGCTCAAATTCCGTGGGTTTGTCCTCCATCCCGGAGGCAATCTCCCGGATCTCCCCGGTGAGGGCGATCAGATCCGCATCGGGAATCGGTATTCCATTGATCTGTATTCTTTCATTAAAAAAATGGATAAACGGGGAGGTAAACAGGCCGGTGCGGTACCCTGCCGCCTGCAGGATGGAGGCCGTCATCTCGGATGTGGAACCCTTGCCGTTGGTTCCGGCCACATGGACAAAGCGGAGCTTTTTCTCCGGATTGCCCATCCGGCGCAGAAGCTCGGTGATCCGACCAAGCCCGATCCTCTTCCCCCTCCAGATTACGCTGTGAATATAGGTGAGCGCTTCTTCATAGGTCATTGCCCGCCGCCCCTCTTTCCGTTCGTTTTATCCGCTGTAAGCCTTGCCCGACGGCTGTAACCGCCAAATTCTCCGCCGCGGACCAGATCTGTCAGCGGGCTCAAATACAGACTGTATACCACAAGGGTATTGAGCACCGTGGAAAAAGCTGTCTGCATACCTCTGGGGGCTGCATAAACCCAAAAAGGGGAACCGTACAGAACGGAAAAGCTCCAGGAACTGTACAGAAAGGTAGTCAATATACCGATAACCGCCACAGCCGCACCATAGACAAAAATATTCTTTGAGCGACGTATCACCGGGGCCAAAAGCCCTGCAAGCACTCCCATTAAAACCGGCGAAACAGTCAGCAGCAGATACGGAGCATAGCCGTCCAGCACACAGCCCACCAGGTCAGCCAGTCCGCCCACCAGGGCTCCGCTCACCGGTCCGAACCAAAAACCACCCAGCATGATAAAGGAACCGCTGACCGTCAGACGAAGGGAAGGCGTCAAATCAATGCCCAGCAGGCGATTGGCCACAATATGAAGAGCCACCAGAACGCCCATGACGGTCAGTTTTCGGGCGCTCCAAAAGGCCTCGCCCTGTTTTTTTGTCTGTTTGTTGTTCATTCTTGTCCTCCTTGCAATGTCTGCATGCCCATCGGTGGAGGAAGAAAAAACACTCCCGGCATCATCCGCCGATATGCGGACTGATCCCGGGAGTTAGTTCATCCATACAAACAGGCAAGCAGCGGGATGCGGAGTGCACACCGCAGCAGACAAATCCGTCTGCTTTCGTCCCGGGAACAACTCCCCGTCTCCCGGGCACTTGGCGCGTGCAGTCCTACTCTGCTTTGATTCCTCTACACTATAGCACTTCTCCTGCCTCCTGACAAGAGTATATTTTCGTTTCTTTGCGGCAAGGCCCTATTGCCGTCTCGACGGCTCATCGCGGCTGCCCGGCACGGCATTTTGGCATCCGCCTCAGATATCTAGGCGCAGCTGCACCTCCTCCTCCGCCTCCTGTTTAAACTCTTCCATCTGCTCCGGAGCAATGGCCGGCAGCTCATCCAGAGAGCCAATCCCAAAATGACGCAGAAACGCCTCCGTCGTGCCAAAAAGGATGGGACGTCCCGGTGCATTAAGCCTGCCCACCTCCTCGATAAGCCCAAACTCCACCAGACGATTGACCGCATGCTCCGAGCTGACCCCGCGGATCTTGTCGATATCCGATTTCGCGATGGGCTGTTTATAGGCGACGATGGACAGAGTCTCCAAAAGCACATCCGTCAGAGCGTATTTCTTGGGCCGGGACGCGATACGGATCAGATATTCATAAAAATCCGGGTTGCTGCACATCTGAAAGCTGCCGTCCAGCTCGATCAGGCGAATTCCTCTCTCCTGCTGCACATAGTCATCCATCATGCTGTGAAGAAGCTTTTCTGTGGTCGGCACATCCTGCTCAAGGGCTGCAGCCAGATCAGAGAGCGGCACCGCCGTTCCCATGGTAAAAAGAATGGCCTCCAGTATAGCCTTGGCCCTGCGAATCTCCATACTTCTACTCCTCTTCCCCCTCCGGGGTCTCTGTATCATAGGCGATCTCGTCTTCCGACAAAACGAGAGGCGAATCGTCGATCATCTCCAGGTGAATCTCGTCAAACAGCTGCTCCTGCGTCACGGCAAGACGCCCCAGCTTCAGCAGCTCCAGAATAGCCAGAAAAGTCACCACAATTTCCATCCGGGTGGGCTGACTCTCCAGAAGTTCCCGGAAGTTAAAGACATGTTTTTTTCTGCCGTATTCCATCACGGCCATAATCTTGTCCTCCACCTTTATGGGTTCCTTTTTGATCTGACCGAAACGGCTGCGCACAGGATCGATCTTATCCTCCCGGCGCTTCATCACAAAGTCGAATACCTGCTTGAGCCTGGACAGAGTGAGACCGGAGAGCAACAGCTCCGTGTCCACCGGCTCCTCGTAGGCCGCAACCTCGGGCGGAATCGTCGGCTGTTTATAGAAGGCGCGGGAGGCCTCCACCTGCCGCTCCTTAAGTCCCTGGGAGGCATACTTATACATCTTATATTCCAAAAGCCTTTCCACCAGCTCACTGCGGGGATCTTGTTCCTCCCCTTCCGGTGTCGTCTCCTTGGGAAGGAGCATTCTGCACTTGATATCCAGAAGAGTGGCCGCCATAACCAAAAAATCGCTGACTACGTCCAGATCCTCCTCCTCCATGGCCTGCACGTACTCCAGATACTGGGCCGTAATCTCCACAATGGGGATATCATATATATTTACTTTATTCTTTTCGATCAAATGCAAAAGCAGATCCAGCGGCCCCTCAAAGGCCTCAAGCTTCACCTTAATCTCCATTACCCGCCCGGCCCCTTCTCTTCAAGCAAATCAGCGACACCTCAGGATAGTTTCCTCCCACGCGTACATTGACCGAATGGGTGCCCAGCCCCCTGCTCACCACCATAGCCGACCTGCCCCGCCGGTACAGTCCGCCGTCATATAGGGGAAAAAATTCATAATTCGGGGACATTAAGCCTCCCAGAGAAGGCAGACGCACCGTTCCGCCGTGCATATGGCCGGCGAGGACCAGATCTGCCCCCCAGTTTGCGTATTCAGGGAAATAATTGGGGTAATGCCCAATCAAAATATGAAAATGTCCCGGCTCCGGCCTTCCCAGCTTGCGGTCGAGATAATCCGGCCGCATGGGCACATGAAAACCCTTGCCGTAATAGCCAAGTCCCAGATCCAAACCCGTCACATCTATTTTTTCCCCATCACGGCAGAGAACCGCTGTCTCGTCGGAGAGTATCTTCACTTCTTTTTCCCGGAGGCTGCCGGCATACCAGTCATAGGCTGTCTGCCTGCCCGCCTTTACCCGGCGCAGTTCCAGCTCATGATTGCCGTTGCCACAGTAGACCGGACACAGCCTGGTCAGTCTGTACAGAAAACGCGCTGTCCTCTCCGTATCGAGGGGACGCGTCTTTAAAATCATATCGCCTGCCGTCAAAATATAATGGGGCTTCAGACTGCGGATTGTCTCGTAGAGGCGGCAGTTGTCCTCGCCAAAGCTTCGCCCATGGAGATCAGCCAGCATCACCATTCTGACGCCGTCAAAGGACTGCGGCAGTCTCCGAGATGCGATCTCATAGCGGCAGACCCTAAGCTGCTTTTTTTCATATTCCGAGCGGAGAACTAGTCCGCCCGCCGTCAGTGCACCAAGCGCAATCAAACCCATCTGTTATTTCCTCTCCCCGCCGGCCTCAGAGCCGGCGCATCAAAAGATTCCCGTCAGAACGAAAGGGACCTTCTCCGAAAGTCTGTCCGACTCCGGGGAGGGTCCCGAAATTCCGTCAAATATGCAGGACCGACACTCAGCCCTTCTTTTCCTTCTTCATCGCTGCCAGCTCACTGAGCAGCATATCGTTGACAATCTTAATGTAGGTACCCTTCATGCCGGAGGAGCGGGATTCGATGACGCCGGCGCTCTCAAACTTGCGCAGAGCATTTACGATAACCGAACGAGTAATGCCCACGCGGTCGGCAATCTTGCTGGCAACCAGAATGCCTTCGTTGCCATCCAGCTCGTCGAAGATATACTGGGCCGCCTCCAATTCGGAATAGGACAGCGTGCTCAGCGCTGAGCGGACAATACCCAGCTTGCGGTTTTCCTCCGCATACTCTTCGCTGACGCTGCGCAGCATCTCCAGCCCGACTACCGTGGTGCCGTACTCACAGAGAATAATGTCATCAATGTCATATTCTCTGCCCACCTGATAGAACAGCATAGTACCCAGCCTCTCGCCGGAAATATCGATCGGTGTGATCATCGCCTTGTAACGGCTGATGTCCGGCTGCTCAAAACCCATATTTTCTAAGTTAATATTTTCCTTTGTGGAGAGAATGCCCAGTATCCGGTCATTAAAAATAGGGGTGATAAACTCTCCCACCTTATCCACCAGATACTCTCCAATCGGCTCGATCCCTTCATAATAGCCCAGCCCCAGGACCTTACCCTTCTTGCTGATCACCATGACATTGGAAGTCATAATATCGCTCAGCACCTCGCAGATGTCGTTAAAGTTTACTTTGTTCGAATTATTGTTGTGAAGCAGCTTGTTAATTTTACGGGTTTTGTCCAATAATTGTACACTCATGGCCACCTCTCCTTATCGTCCATTGCCACCTTGATGTTTCGATTTTATCATGCGTCGTCAAGAAATACAAGGGCTTTTTCGTATTTTTTTAGAAATTTTCTACATATTTTTTGCGAGCGGCCAAAAAATGCATGGAAATACTGCTCAAGCCACTCAAAAGGGCTGGAAACAGGACTATCTCAACTCTTCTCTATGACGGTTTTGCAGGTCGGATCGGCGCAAATTAACTTATTTCCTTTCTCTACCATATATCCGCCGCAGGCAGGACACTTGGTCGCCGAAGGTTTTTGCCAGGACATAAAATCACAGTCCGTTCCGTTGCCCTCACAGCCATAATAGCGGCGCCCTTTCTTGGTTCTTCTGACAATGATATCTCTGCCGCATTTGGGGCAGGGCACGCCGATCTTTTCCAGCAGAGGCTTCGTATTGCGGCACTCCGGGAAACCGGGACAGGCCAGGAATTTGCCGTGGGGACCGTATTTGATTACCATCATCCGCCCGCACTGATCGCAGGGCACATCGGACACCTCATCGGCGATCTTGACCTCCTCAAGCTCCTTCTGCGCCTTCTTTACCGCCGAATCCAGATCGGGATAGAAGTTGCGCACGATGGTCTTCCAGTCCACCTTTCCTTCTTCCACGCCGTCCAGCAGAGACTCCATATTGGCTGTAAAGGTTTCGTCTACGATGACGCCGAAGGACTGCTTCATAATGTTGTTAACCACCTCGCCCAGCTCTGTCACATAGAGGTTTTTCTCCTCCTTAATTAGATATCGTCTGGCAAGCAATGTCGTGATGGTCGGCGCGTAGGTACTGGGACGGCCGATCCCGTCCTCCTCCATGGTCCGCACCAGACTGGCCTCCGTATAATGCGGAGCGGGCTGCGTGAAATGCTGGCTTCCGTCCAGCTGCGGGGCGGCGAGAAGCATTCCCTGCTCCAACCCGGCTGCCGCCACATTGTTCTCCTTCTTCTCCTCGCCGGCGGAGTACACTGACTGATAGCCCTCAAAACGGCGGCGCGAAGAGGACGCCTGAAAGGTATAGTCTCCCGCCTGAATTTTTACCGAGGTTGTCTCAAAGACCGCCGGCGTCATACGGCTGGCCGCAAAACGCTGCCAGATCAGCTGATAGAGGCGGAACTGGTCCCGGCTCAGAGAATCCTTCACCATAGCCGGCGTCAGAGAAATATCCGTGGGCCGGATAGCCTCATGGGCGTCCTGCACACGTCCATCCCTGCGCCCGGCCGGAGCTTCCTTGGAGGCGTACTGCTCGCCGAAATTGGCTTCGATATAGGCCCGCGAGGAGGCTAGGGCCTCATCGGACACGCGCACCGAGTCGGTACGCAGATAGGTGATCAGACCGATCGTTCCATGTCCCTTTACATCCACGCCCTCATAAAGCTGCTGGGCGATCCGCATGGTCTTCTGGGTGGCAAAATTCAGCACATTGGCCGCATCCTGCTGCATTGTGCTGGTCGTAAAAGGCAGAGGGGCTTTCTTGGTCCTCTCGCCCTTCTTCACCTCTGCTACCCGGTATTCTGCCCCCTCCAAATCTCTGCAGATCTCGTCGAGACGCTCCTTGCTCCCGATCTCCATCTTTTTGCCGTTGCCGTAGAAGCGGGCTTTCAGCAAAGAGCGGTATCCCTCCACGGAGAACTCCGCCTCCAGCGTCCAGTATTCCTCCGGAATAAAAGACGCGATCTCTTCCTCCCGGTCGCAGACGATGCGTAGAGCTGCGGACTGAACACGCCCGGCGCTTAATCCCCGCTTGACCTTGGCCCAGAGCACCGGGCTGATCTCATAGCCCACCAGCCGGTCCAGCACCCTTCTGGCCTGCTGAGCATTGACCAGGTTCATATCGATTTCCCTGGGCTCCTTTAGCGAAGCCTTGACTGCCGATTTGGTGATCTCATTGAAGCTGATTCGATATACCTTCTTATCCGCCGCATTCTCCAGCTTCAGGGCAGCCATAAGGTGCCACGAGATTGCCTCCCCCTCGCGGTCCGGGTCGGTGGCCAGATAAATCTTATCCGCCTTTTTTACCTCCCGGCGAAGCATCGCAAGAGTATCTCCCTTGCCCCGAATCGTAATATATTTGGGTTCAAAATCATGTTCTACGTCGATGCCCATCTGGCTCTTTGGCAGATCACGGACATGTCCGCCCGAAGCCACCACCTCATAGCCCTGGCCCAGGAATTTTTTAATCGTCTTAACCTTCGCCGGCGACTCCACGATCACAAGATTCTTTGCCATACTGTTCTCCTTGAAAACTTCACTTTAATCCAATAAAGCATAGCAGCCTTTGGCTGCCTCCGTGATTTGTCCGTCGAGAAGGAGCGAAAGAAGCTCCTCGTAAACGACCGAAAGAGGCAATCCGGTCAGCTCCATAAGCTCTTCCACCGATTTGCCCTGACAATCCAGACAACTATACACCAAATTTTTGTCCGGTGCAAGAGGCTTTTTTACAATTTCTGCGCTTTTTGTGTTTTCCCGGGCGCCGGGAAAAAGACATTCCAGCACATCCCGGCTGTCCGCCAGCAAAGCGGCCCCGGCCTTGATCAGGCGATTGCAGCCTTCGCTCAGGGGATCATTCGCCCGCCCCGGCAGAGCAAACACCTCCTTTCCCTGCTCCAGCGCCTGATCTACCGTAATGAGAGAGCCGCTTCTTTTCCTGGCCTCCATGACCAGTATGCAGTCCGACAGACCGCTAATAATCCGGTTGCGCATGGGAAAATGACTGGGCGCAGGCGGCGTTCCCGGTGCAAATTCCGATATGAGCCCGCCTCCCGTCTCCACAATCCGATCAGCCAAAAGACCGTGCTCCCTGGGATAGCATTGATCCGGTCCGCAGCCCAGCACTGCATAGGTAGCTCTCTCTCTGCCGGATTCCAGCGCCCCCGCATGGCCCTCGCTGTCTATCCCCGCCGCCAGTCCGCTGATGATCTGTACTTCCCGTTCCGCCAGCTCTCTCGCTATTCTTCTGGCATAGATCCTGCCGTAACAGCTGCAGGCTCTGGCTCCGATGACGGCCGCCGTCCTCTTTTCCTCTGCCGGGAGATTTCCCCTGACATAGAGCGCAATGGGCCGGTCGCCATAATAGCTTAAGCGTTTAGGATAGTCGTCATCCCACATGGTGATAAACCTTATGCCAGCCTGTCTCCATCTATGATAATTCTGTACACATTTTTCCCGTTCCTTTACATACCCTTTTATTCTCAGCCAATCTTCAGCGGTTATAAGAAGCCTCCGGCTGCCCCTCCATCTACCCTCTATCCGCTGCCAGAAAACCCGTCCATCGCCTCGCTCCATGGCGGCTGCCAGGATATTCTCTGCTGACCCAAAGAGCGCGGTCAGCTGCTGGATGCGCACAGTTCCCATTCCCGGTATGCTGTTCAGCCACCAGGCAGCCTCCTTCTCGCGCTCCTTTTTTTCTCTCTGTTCTTCTCTCTGCGTCTGCCTGGTTGCTTCACACATTTCCTTCTCCCCCTCTGAATATCTCCCTGGGTCCGCGATAAAATACGGCTTCCCCCACGTGCTTTCGTTCCAGCCTGACGCTTCCTTCCAGGTCTGCTATGGTGCGTGCCACGCGAATCAAACTGTGAAGTCCTCTGGCCGTAACCGTTCGTTTGTCATACACCTTCTGCAGCAATGCCTCCGCCTCCGCGCTCGGCATACAGTAGCGGTAAAGCTCTCCTGCCGGAATCCGGGAGTTAAAGCGGATAGATGTTCCGGCAAAGCGTCTGTTCTGAATAGATACCGCCTGTTCTACGCGGGAGCGAATGTCGGCCGAGCTCTCTCCTCCTCTCCGGAGACATTCATAGGAAGTCTTGGCCACCTCCGTGCAGATATCGATCCGATCCATCAGCGGGCGGCTGATGCGTCCCAGATACTCCCGCACCTCCCGGTCCGTACAGCGGCATAAACTTCGATCCGGATAGTAGCCGCAGCGGCAGGGATTCATCGCCGCAACCAGCATAAAATCAGCCGGAAACTCATAGGCCACTCCCGCCCGCACAATAGTCAGACGTCTCTCCTCCATGGGCTGACGCAAAGTTTCCAGGACACTGGGGCGAAACTCCGGCAGCTCATCCAAAAAGAGCACGCCGCCATGAGCAAAGGAAATCTCTCCCGGCCTGGGAAATCTTCCGCCGCCGGCCATTCCTGCCGCCGTTACAGTGTGATGGGGGCTGCGAAAAGGGCGTCTGTCCATCATTCTTCCGCCGTCGGCCAGACAGCCTCCTATGCTGTAAACTGTGGAAATTTCAATGCTTTCCTGTCTGGTCAATCTGGGCAGAATCGTCGGAATCCTACGGGCAATCATGGATTTTCCCGCTCCGGCGCTGCCGATCATCAGCATATTGTGCATGCCGGCGCATGCCACTTCCGCCGCCCTCTTGACTGCCTCCTGTCCGCCCACCTGGCTGAAATCCTCTTCTCCGCTCTGATGACTCTCCGACCAGGAAGAAATCGGCTGCGGACGGCAGATGGCTTCCCCGCGCAGCATAGCCAAAAATTCCGTCAGACTTCCCACGCCGATCACCTCCAGATCAGCAAAAACAGCGGCTTCCTGCACATTTTCCCTGGGAACAAAAAGCCGTCTCATCCCCTCTCTTCTGGCACAGCCCGCCATAGCCAGCACTCCCCTGACTCCTCTCACCCTGCCGTCCAGACACACTTCCCCGATCACCATGCTGTCTTTCAGCGCACTATCCCCGATCACGCCCATGGCAGCAGCGATCCCCGCCGCCATAGCCAGATCAAAACCGCTGCCATCCTTGCGCCGATCTGCCGGGGACAGGCTCACCGTAATCTTTTTGGGCGGAATACGAATCCCGGAATTTTTCAGGGCTGTGCGCACTCGCTCCCTGGCCTCTCTGGCTTCCGTGGAAAGCGCTCCCACCATCTCTACATGGGGCAGTCCATCGCTCAAATCCGTCTCCACCTGGACAAGGAAGCTGTCCATCCCGGCCAGAGCCGCGCTGTTCACTTTTGCGTACAACAAAAACACCCCCTCCCGTCACCTGACGATGACAAATAAAGTTAAAATTGCAAAAAGAATATTGAAATTGAATCTGCCTGCTGGTATGATGATAAAGAATCCTCGGAATAGAATGCGCTGAATGGAATATGCGAAATGTATAAGCCGAAACGGATAGGCTGATCTGTCAGGCGAGCCGAAATCGCAGAGAACAGGCGAAGCGGCGGGAAATGCCGTAACTGAAAAGTTTCATCAAAGACAGTATAGTATCTTTTTGCCCGGAAAGCAAGAAAAAACGGCATAATTCATATTTTTTTTAGTTTTCTTTCACCGCCTATTCAGAAACATCGTCTAAACTGAAAAGCAGTACAATAGAAAGAGGACCGCATATGTTTGGCTATATTATCGTAAACAAGCAGGAGCTGAAATTTAAAGAGTTTGAGCTTTACCGCAGCTACTATTGCGGACTGTGCCGCACCCTCCGCGAGCGCTACGGCCTGTCGGGACAGATGACCCTGACCTATGACCTGACCTTCCTGGTACTTTTGCTGACGGATCTCTATCAGGATGAGGCTGCCCCCACCGTAGAAAAGTGCATCGCTCATCCCATCGAAAAGCATGTCACGCGGATCAGTCATTTCACCGGCTACGCCGCCGATATGAATCTGCTGCTGTCCTACTACCAGTGCCTGGACGATTGGAAGGACGACAAAAAGATCACCAAGAAGGCCGGCTCTGTTTTCCTGCATAACAAATTCCGCCGAGTCAGCGAGAAATATCCGGAAAAAGCTGCTGTCATCGAAAAATGGCTGGTGCAGCTGCACACCTATGAAGAAAATCATACAGGCGATATTGACGAGGTGGCCGGCTGCTTCGGGCAAATTATGGCCGAAATCTTCACCTGCCGCCACGATGAATGGGAGGACGAGCTTCGCCATATGGGCTTTTATCTGGGCAAATTCATTTATCTGATGGATGCCTATGAGGATCTGGAGGATGATGAAAAATCCGGCAACTACAATCCTCTGCTGCCGATCCGGGACGACCCCGACTTCGAAGAAAAATGCAGTCAGATCCTGACGATGATGCTGGCCGAGGCCTGCAAATCTTTCGAGCGGCTTCCTCTGGTTGAGTATGCGCCGATTCTTCGCAACATTCTCTATTCCGGTGTCTGGTGCCGTTATGAATTGATCAACCAAAAGAGAAAGGACAAGAAAACCAATGTATGATCCATATAAGGTTCTGGGCGTGTCCCGGGATGCCTCAAATGAAGAAATTAAAAAGGCGTACCGCGCTCTGAGCCGCCGTTATCACCCCGACGCCAATCAAAACAATCCCAACAAGGATGCTGCCGAAGAAAAATTCAAGGAAATCCAGCAGGCCTATCAGCAGATCATGAAGGAGAGGGAGGGCGGAGGCACCTCCTATGGCAGCCAGGGGTATGGCGGTTATGGTTACGGTGGCTATGGCAATTACGGCGGCGCCGGTCAGCAGGCATCCGGCGATGAGTACAGCTCTCATATGGCAGCTGCCGCCAACTATATTCGCAGCGGCCATTACCGGGAGGCTCTCAATGTGCTCAACAATATCCGCGAGCGGACCGCCCAGTGGTATTACTACAGTGCCGTAGCCAACTCCGGCATGGGCAACAACGTGGCTGCTCTGGACCACGCCAAGAGAGCGGCATCCATGGAACCCGGCAATGCAGAGTACCAGATGCTGGTACGCCAGCTGGAGAGCGGCGGAAGCTGGTACCGCGATATGAGCCGTCCCTATGGTTCCCCCATCTCCGGCGCAGACAATCTCTGTCTAAAGCTTTGTCTGATCAATCTGGTCTGCAACCTCTGCTGCGGCGGCGGAGGCATGTTCTGCGGCGGTTCCCCCTACATGCGGTTCTAGGCAGTTCCCGGGGGATAGTACGGAATTCTTCCATAAATATAAGGGAGGCTGCTCCAGGGCGGCCTCCCGTTTTTCATTCTGCTTTCTTTTGCTTTTTCTCTTATCTTCTCGATTCCATCCATTCGGCCAGATCAGCATATACCACATCTCTGTCCGTCTCATTGATGATCTCATGGCGATCGTTGTCATAAAGCTTGAGCGTCACATCGGTCATTCCTTTGCTGCGATACCGGGCACACAGACTCTCCGGGCCCTTGCCCCAGCTTCCCACCGGGTCCTCCCGCCCGGAAACGATGAGTACCGGCAGCCCCCTGGGAATTCGGTCGAAATTCTTCATCTTCGCATCGTATTCGATGACGGCAAAGAAATCATAAAAAGCTGAGACGGTAAAAAGGAAAGTGTTGTACTTATTTTTACAGTAGGCATCTACAATCGCCTCGTCCTTGGTCAGCCAGTCCATGGGCGTTCTGGGATTCTCAATCCGGGACAGATACCCTTTAAACACCATGTTGGACAGCTTCTGGCTGCGATAGCGGCGTCCCTTTGTCTTCATCAATGCCCAGGCCATGGCTTTTCCCCCCTCTGCCAGAGCCAGAGGGAAATCGCCCGTTCCCATGATAATCGCCCCGTCCACCTTATCTCCGTAATACGTCAGATATTTGCGCAGGAAGAAGGACCCCATGCTGTGACCCAGAATAAAATGAGTAACCGACGGGAATCTTCTCTTCATCTCCTCCGTCACCAGATACATATCGTCGATGACGATCTGATCTCCGCCTGCCCGGGCGAAATACCCCAGATCTTCATCACAGCCCGCCGTCAGACCATGTCCCAGATGATCGTGACCGATGACAGCAAATCCTCTGCCGCACAGGTAGCGGGCAAAATCGTCATAGCGATCGACATATTCGATCATCCCGTGGACAATCTGCAGAGCCGCCTTGACCTCCCCCTCCGGTTCCCAGCAGATCGTGTGAAGTGTATGCCTTTGATCCTTTGATAAAATGCCGAACTCTGTCTTTTTCATCCGTGTTTTCTCCCTTCTCCCGTATTAATTCCAGACATCTTATACATATGATACCATAAAACAGGAGAAAAAACTTTAATATTCTATTATTTTTTGAAAAATTTTTCTGAGCTGCAGCAGAATTTTATTTGACAAATAAACCCGCGTCCGCTATGATAGGTGGGTGGTCAGTTCGAGACCTTCCTGACCCAGCCCCGAGGGGCCAAAAAACAAAACTAAAGGAGAACATTGAAATGAGAGAAAATCAGAACAAAGTCACCTTTATCGCCTACGGCGCGATAATCGCAGCCCTATACGTGGTGCTGACCCTGCCCTTTGCCTCCGTCGCTTTCGGCATAGTCCAGTTCCGTTTCGCAGAGGCGCTGACGATCCTGCCCTATTTCACACCGGCAGCTATCCCGGGACTTACCATCGGCTGCTTTCTGGCCAACCTGCTGGGGGGCGGAGCCGCCTTGGACGTAGTCTTCGGCACCATTGCCACACTGATCGGTGCCTGCCTGTCCTATGCCCTGCGTCGGCAGAAATGGATGGTCTGCGTACCGCCGATCTTATCCAATACAATTATCATTCCCTGGGTGCTCCGCTTTGCTTACGGCGCTCCGGAGACCATCCCCTATCAGATGCTTACCATCGGACTGAGTGAAATCGTAGCTGTCGGGATTTTGGGCAATATCCTGCTCACCGCTCTGCAGCCTCTAAAGAACGTACTGTTCGAGAAGTGCCACGCCTAAATAAATGCCCGGGATATCCAGAGTTTTCGGATACCCCGGGCGTTTTTTGCTCTTTTAAAAAGCTCCGCACACCGCCTGAAACAAATCCTCCGGGATCTGTACGCAGATTTCCGGAATGCCGGAAAAGCTCACATATCCCCCCGCAAAACAGCGCAGCTCTACGATCAGACCATCCTCCATCCGGAAAAACAGATGACAAATTTCCAGCGAATCATAAACATTATCCCCTCCCTCCGGCAGAGGGATGTCTTCCCGCCTCATGAACTCCGCTTCGCAGAGCGCCTCCACAAAATGGTCCAGAGCCGCTTTGTCCGCATCGGCAAAGGTCTGCTTGTTGTCCCTGCCCTCATACCAGTCTTCCCTGGACTGCCACTGTACCTCTATATACCGCCCATCCAGGTGAAGCCGGTCGGCAAAAAGCTCCCTTCCCCATTTCAGCGTAATGCCGTTGTTCCGGATGAGTCCCATCCATCCCCCTTCGTCTGTCTCAAGTCCCACCATAAAGCCGGTGTCGTAGCCCTCCACCGCATACAGTTCACCTGCCGCGCTGCCGGTCAGCTCCCCGTACTCCGACAGGGGCGTCCACTCGTCAATCCCCCCTGCAGATGTCGCCAGGTATTCTCCCCGAAGTTCTGCGGGCAGGTCCTCATAGTAGCAGTATACACCGCCCTCATAGATGACAAAAAGGATCATGCTGGCGCTGGCATTTTCACTGTGCCCGGCAATCGCAATGGGCGGTATCGTCACTCCAGCCTCGGAGACGGTGACGCCGCTCTCCCCCGGCTTTTCTTCTGTGCCCCAGAAACCAAAGCGGCCTGTGACGGCCGCCAGCGCGACAGCCACACAGATGCAGACCGCTGCGACTGCTGCCGCCTTTCCGCTCTTCCTTTTCCCGATGGCTCTGCATACTCTGCGCTTCCTCTCTTCAGACTGCCCGGATCCGTTTTCTGCCGCGCCGTCTAACGACGAAAATGCAGCCTCAGCGATATATCTGTCCGATATCTGCTCCATGGCTTCAGTCAAGTATTCTTCTCTCTTCACAGCAATTCCTCCTTCTCCAGATGTCGCTTCAGTCTCCTTCTGAGCCTGGACAGCCGCACACTGATATTGTTCTGCGATATTCCCAGATTTTCCGCGAGTTCCTTTACCGGATCGCCGAACCAGTAGCGCCTCACAAAAAGTATCCGGTCTTTCTGCGAAAGCCCGTCCAGGAAACGATCGATCTCCCTTCCCAGCTCTCCTGCATCTGCCTGTTCCGACACCGCCAGCTCCCCGGGCAGGCGCAGAGCCTGGCCCAGCTCCTCCAGCGACACCTCATAAAATCCGCTTCTCTTTGCCGCCCGCCTGCTGCGATATTGTTTGAGCGCCAGGTTTTTTGCGATCCGACACACAAAAGCAGCGAGATTCTGCGGGCAATGAGGCGGTATGGCATTCCAAACGCCCAGATAAGTATCGTTGACACACTCCGCTGCGTCTTCCTCGTCACCCAATATGTTGCGGGTGACAGAAAAGACCAGCCGCTCATAACGGCACGCCAGCTCCTCCAGCGCTCTTTCCGAGCGGTCCCAAAAAAGCTTTACAATCTGCTGATCATCCACATCCATCCCTCCTTCCATCTATTATCTACCCTTCTGCATGCCGATCTTACACACAAAATCAACTTTGTCCGGAAATGCTCCGCCCCGGAAATTTTCTCGCGGGTTTTCATCGGTTCAAAAAAACCGCCGTCCATATAAGCGCGGACAGCGGCTTTTCATCTCTGAAATCTTTACTGTTTTTTCTTTCTTTTAGGACGGTCGATCACATCCTCCACCACCGTTTCCGGCGGTACAAGGAGCTTTTCCGGCTTGCCGATATAGGTCTTGATATGCTTAAAGGCGACACCGTAGGAATAACCGTCGGTAATCCTTTCATCGGCCACAAATTTCATGTTCAGATACACCTTGCGGCGGACACTTCCATCCTTCTGCATTTCATAGACCGCTTCCTTGTTGCCGATTGCGCCGAATATGGACAGGGTGCCGAATTCATAGATATGGTGATAGACCGCATCCATACCGAAGGAACCCATATTGGTGATAAAAGCTGTCGTGTGGAAGGGGCTGAGATCCGTCAGCGAGCGGGGAAGCACTCCCATTTTGTCCAGCTTTTTGAGCAGCCAGAACACAAACTTCATCAGGAAATTGGGGATGCTGCTCAGAGCCACTTCCAGGGCATCGAAGCCTGTCTTGTTCTCATCCTCCTCCACTGAGGAAACCGTCCGGTCTATCTTATCCATTTCGCCGTTGATCTTGTCCACCACGTCCTTCAGGGTATCCTCCGGATCGAAAAACGGCATGATCGTCGTCCTCTCCCCGGCCAGATTCATTCCCTTCTTTACCACCATGGCCATCTTGATGTGATTGCGGGCGTATATGCGCCGGTTGGACTCAAAGCGATTGATCTGCGGAACCTGGGATATGGTGCGGACCATGGCAGCAAAGATCACCTGATAGAGCGTCAGCCCCGGAAATTCCTTTGCCCTCATATCCCGAATAAAATCCTGTGTATGCGTGATATCGATTCTATCTTCAAATAAGACCCAGCTGTCGCTCATCGTCGTCATAACGTAAGGGACAACCTTGCTCATGGGATCCATATTTCGGACGAGAAAGCCGTCCTTTCTGTCACCCCATCTTCTTTTTCTACCTGCAAAAGGCTGCATGGATAACTCCTTTGTTTATAAAATTTTTAGAATTTGATCATCCCCATTCTAACCGTCAGGGGACGGAAAGTCAACTAAAATGTGAATTTATTCAGAAATTCTTAAAAAACCTTTTGCATTTTTCCTCTTATGGTGTAAGATGGTCTATAGCCGTTGCATCCATGCCGGCAGTCTGTTTTTGTGATCCTGCCGTCATCAGATAAGATAAAAATATGATAAAGAAAGAGACTTGATAATACATGAAAAAAAAGAGTATGAGCAACCGCATCGTCAATAACTCTGCCTGGATCATCTCCGAACGGCTGATTCAGGCTGCCGTTTCCTTCTTCATCCAGATCGCCACCACCAACTATCTGGCAACCGACGCGCTAGGCGCCATCAGCTACTGCAGCTCCTTCGTCAATGTCTTTCTCTCCCTGTCCTCTCTGGGACTGGAATACGTAATCATCAAAGAGCTGACCGCCGATCCAAAGCAAAAAGATGTAATCATGGGCACTGCCATGGCCATGCGCCTGGCCTCCGGTATTCTGTCCGTCTTCTGTATGCTCTTCTTGGTCGGCGCCACCAGGGACTTTGCCCCTTACTATGAGTGGATCGCTCTGCTCGTCTCCCTGCAGCTGATCTTTAAGCTGTCCGATCTCATCGATTTCTATTTTCAGTCCAGGCTGGAAAGCAAGCATGTCTCCATCGCCAAGGCCATCACCTATGTGATTGTAGCCGCCTGGAAGATTTACATTATCGTGGCGCAGAAAGACGAGCCCTACTTTGCCTTCTCCTACACATTGGATGCCATGGTCATCTGTCTGATTCTGCTTTATATGTTCTTCAAGGAGGCGCGGCCGAAGCTCTCCTTTTCTGCGGAATGGTGCCGCCGCCTGTTTCGCCAGAGCAAGCACTTTATCCTGGCCTCGATGATCACCATGATCTACTCGGAGATGGACCGGATCATGCTGGGCAACATCTGCGGAGATTCCGAAGTGGCCATATACACCACCGCCTACAGTGTGGCCATGGTCTGGGTCTTCATCCCCAACGCGATCATGACTTCCTATCGCCCGGCCATCATGGAGGGGCATGCCACCGGCACCAACTATCTGGAACGGCTGCGCACCCTCTACTCCATTATCATCTGGATCGGCATCGCCGCCGGTGTGGGCGTCATGGTTTTGGGACCCTGGTTTTTCTCCACATTTCTGCGCGCCGAGTACATGGCCAGTCTGCCCAGCCTCTATCTGCTGATCTGGAGCACCCTGTTTTCCCACCTGTCCGTGGCACGGTCCACTTGGCTGGTATGCGAGGGGCTCAACCGCTATTCCGAACTGTTCCCGATCTGGGGAGTCGTGGTCAACCTGGTCCTAAACTCCCTGCTGATCCCGGTGTTAGGTGCCACCGGCGCCTCTGCGGCCACCCTGGTCACTCAGATCGTCGTCACCATGGTCGCCCCTCTCTTCTATCGGCCTACCCGGCCCGTGGTGGGACATATTGTCCAGGCGTTTTTCGCCAAGGATCTGCGCGATAGAATCAAAGGCCTGCGCAGGTAAGCGCAGGCCTCCATATCAAATCTTCAAAACATCTCGCACCATCTGTTTCATCTGATCTGCGCTGCAGGTCAGCTTGTGACGCTGCGGAGCTCCCCGAAGCTCCTGCACCGCCGACGGAATCTCTGTGCCGGAAAGTCGGGAGAGCTCTGCCGCACAGGCAAAGGCCCAATCCAGATCACTTATCTTTTCTCTCTGCTCTTCCCATTCCGGCCTGATAGCGCGCAGAATGCTGGGCGCAAATTTGTAGGGACTGGCCGTGGAGGCGATAAGCGTCTTGGTATCATCCTTTGTCGCCCGGCGATATTGAGCATACACCGCCGAAGCCACGGCCGTATGGGTGTCCATCACATGGCCGCAGTCGGCAAAGACACGGCGAATCTCCTGTCTGCCCTCCTCCTGCGTGGCAAACCCACCCCAGAATATCTTCATCCGCTCCTTCATCGAATCATCGATCTGATAGCTTCCCTCCCGCGCGAGCCGCTCCATAAAGGCCGCTGTCCTTCCATGATCACGGCCGGTCAGCTCATAGATCAGCCGCTCCAGATTGCTGGAAACTAAAATATCCATGGACGGGGAATCCGTCAGAATAAATGGACGGCAGCGGTCATAGAGCCCGGTGGCAAAGAAGTCGCAGAGAACTTTGTTTTCATTGGAGGCACACAGCAGGCGGTGCACAGGCAAACCCATGCGGCTGGCATACCAGGCCGCCAAGATATTGCCGAAATTGCCGGTGGGCACAACAATATTTATCGGTTCTCCCGCTGCGATTTCGCCCTCCCGCAGCAGACGGGCATAGGCGTAGACATAGTAAACAATCTGCGGAACCAGACGGCCGATATTGATGGAATTAGCCGAGGAGAAGGAAAGTCCTGCCGCATTCATCTGTTCTGCCAGCTCTTTGTCCGCCAGAATCGCCTTGACTCCATTCTGACAGTCATCGAAATTGCCGTCCACACCGATAACCCAGGTATTCTCTCCCCGCTGGGTGAGCATCTGCTGTCTCTGTATGGCACTGACCCCGTCCCTGGGATAGAATACCAAAATCCGTGTGCCGGGAACATCGGCAAACCCCTCCAGAGCAGCCTTGCCTGTATCGCCCGACGTGGCGGTGAGAATCACCGTCTCTTTATTTTTACCGCTTTTTTTCATGGCGGCGGTCATCAGATGAGGCAGGATGGATAGAGCCATATCCTTAAAAGCAATGGTCGGCCCGTGAAACAGCTCCAGATAGTACGTCCCCTCCACCTTGGCCAGAGGAACGATCCTATCTGTATCAAATTTATGATCGTAGGCCGCCGCTATGCAGGCCTTAAGCTCACCTTCCGAATAATCCGTCAGATAGAGCTTCATGATCTCAAAGGCAGTCTCCTGGTAATCCATGTCCGCCAGCTGCTCCGGTGTGCAGGGCAGAGACGGAATCGTCTCGGGGACGAAAAGTCCGCCGTCGGGGGACAGCCCCTCCAGTATAGCCTGGCTGGCTGAAACGGCCTCCCGATTACTTCTGGTACTTCTGTAACGCATCTTCACGCCACCCCTTCCTGTCTTTTTATCGCAGTAACTCCCATGTTTCATCATATCATATTCCCGCCAAAACCGCAATAAAAAAGAACCCCGCTTCAGGATTCCCGGTTTTTGCCTTTTCCAATTTTCATTCCTGTTATATAATAGTTATCCCGACAAAAGAAAGGATGATCCGAATATGACTCTGGAGACGACAGACATCGCCGCCCGCCGCATCCCTCTGGACAGCGAGCGGCTGCGGCAGGCCAGACAGAAGACAGGCCTGACTCTCGCTCAGGCAGCCGGCAGAGCCGGCATAAACAAAATGACTCTGGCCCGCTATGAGAGCGGAGATATTCACCGCATAGCAGCCGACAGGCTCCTCCGTCTGGCAGCCGTCTACAAAAGCCCGCCCTTCTGGCTGGCCGGCATGGACGCCGGCCAGGAATACTTTTCCCAAGAGCAGGGACTGCTTGTATCTCCCGAAACGGCCGACAGCCCTTCCCGGCTTGGCAGCCGCCTGCTCTCCTGCCTGCACTATCTGAACGACAGCAGCGGATAAAATCCACTTACTCGCCGTCTCTGTCCCGATCTGCCATTTTTACATATTCTCTGCGCGGGCATACATTCGTATAGGCCGGACGAATAATCTTCTCGGCGCTGACAATCTCCTCCAGCCGATGAGCGCTCCATCCCACAATACGGGCTACGGCAAACATGGGCGTATACAGCTGCAGCGGCAGATTCAGCATGCTGTATACAAAACCGCTGTAAAAGTCCACATTGGTGTTGACGCCCTTGTAAATCTTGCGCTCTCTGCCGATGACCTGGGGAGCCAGCTTCTCCACTGTGGTATAGAGATTAAACTCATCGCTCCGCCCCTTCTCCTCAGCCAGGCGGCTGACAAAGCCCTTGAAAATCTCGGCGCGGGGATCGGACACTGAGTAAACCGCATGGCCTACGCCATAGATCAGGCCGCTTCTGTCGAATTCTTCCTTGTGAAGAATGCGGATAAGATAGTTCTCCACTTCCTCCTCATCGTTCCAGTCCTTGACCTTCTGCTTCATGTCCTCAAACATCTGAACCACCTTGATATTGGCTCCGCCGTGACGAGGACCCTTTAAAGAGGCCAAAGCCGCCGCCATCACCGAATAGGTGTCCGTTCCGGAGGAAGTGACGACACGGGTCGTAAAGGTGGAGTTATTGCCGCCGCCGTGCTCCATATGGAGAATCAGCGCCAGGTCAAGCACCGTAGCCTCAAAAGAAGAATAGGACTGATCGGGACGAAGCATAGCCAGAATATTCTCCGCAGTGGAGAGCTCCGGCTGAGGATGATGCAGATATAGGCTGTTGCCATTGCTGTGGGAATATGCCTGATAGCTGTAGACGGCCAGCATGGGAAACTGGCTGATCAGATTGAGACACTGACGCATCACATTGGGAATGGAGGTATCCTCCGCCGCGTCATCATAGGAATAAAGAGTGAGCACGCTCTTGGCCAGGTTAATCATGATGTCCTTGCTGGGAGCCTTCATGATCACGTCCCGGACGAAATTCTGAGGAAGTGTCCTTCTCTCGGACAGCTCCTCTGTAAAGGCTGCCAGCTCCTTCTCATTGGGGAGCTCCCCGACCAGCAGAAGGTAGGCCACTTCTTCAAATCCAAACCGGTTCTCTTCCCTGCATCCGCGGGTCAAGTCCTTTACATCATAGCCACGGTAGAACAGCTGCCCCGGGCAAGGCACCAATTCACCGTTTACATTCTTCTTGGCATGCACATCCGAAATATTAGTAAGACCGGCCAGCACGCCTTTTCCGTTTAAATCTCTGAGCCCTCTCATCACATTATACTTTGTATAAAGCTCCGGATCTACCTTATCTTTGTCCTCGCAGACGGCGGACAACTTTTCCACCTGTGGAGTAATCTTAAAAATAACATCTTCCATGGCTCTTCCTCCTTCTTCAATTTTTTGTCTCATTTTCAATTATATTCCCGCAAGGCAAAAACTTCAAATGACAATTCCATTAACTCTGTAAACTTTTTGTGAACAAGAGCGTTTATCTTTCCTGTTCAGACAATTCACAAACTTTCTGCAGAGAAAAGACGGCAGAGACCGCTTCCTGGAAGAAGCTGTCTCTGCCGTCAGATTCTTATCCTTTTTTTGTTTTACTCCTGAAGCCTATGTGCGCTTCACTTCAGCTGGCTCTCGCACACCACTGCCGCCTTCTCAAGAGCTGCGGCAACTCCCGCCGGATTTTTGCCGCCGGCCTGAGCCATATTGGGACGTCCGCCGCCGCCTCCGCCCACCAGCGCAGCGATCTCACGGATCAGATTGCCGGCATGGGTGCCTTTCTTTACGGCGCTGTCCGTGGCCGTAGCCATCAAATTTACCTTGCCGTCAGTCACAGAGGCCAGCACCACAACACTGTCCCCCAGCTTATCCTTCAGCTGATCGCCCAGATTGCGCAGACTGTTCATGTCCATTCCCTGCACCTCGGCCGCCAGCACCTTTATGCCGCCGATCTCACGGGCATTCTTCAGAATATCTCCGGCCGCATCCTTGGCCAGACGGTCTTTCAGCTTCTCATTTTCCGCACGAGCAGCGCGCAGCTCCTCCTGCAGCGTCTCAACTCTGCCCGGCAGTCCGGCCACGTCACTTCGCATGGCGTGTGCCAACCCTTTGAGCTCGCTCTCCAGACCATCGTAATAATCAAACAGTCCCTTGTCGGTCAGAGCTTCGATACGCCTTACACCAGCTGCGATGCCTGCCTCGGACAGGATTTTAAACCGGGTGATGGCGGAAGTGTTGCTGACATGGGTACCGCCGCACAGCTCGCGGGAGAAATCCCCCATGCTGACCACGCGGACCTTATCCCCGTATTTCTCGCCGAAAAGGGCCATCGCTCCCGTCTTGCGGGCCTCGTCAATATCCATGATATCGGTGGTTACCGGCAGAGCGGCCGCAATCTCCTCATTGACCATATCCTCCACAGCCTTCAGCTCTTCCGGGGTCATGGCGGAAAAATGCGTAAAGTCAAAGCGCAGACGGTCAGCCGTCACCAGAGAACCGGCCTGCTCCACATGAGTGCCCAGCACCGTGCGCAGAGCCTTGTGCAGCAGATGCGTAGCGCTGTGATTCTTGCAGGTGAGCGCGCGATTGACTGCGTTGACCGACAGATGAACTGTCTCCCCTGCGGAAAACATGCCCTTGGTCATGCGTCCCACATGACCGGTCTTGCCGCCCTGCAGCTGAATGCAGTCCTCCACCACAAACTCAGCCGTATCCGTAGAAATCACGCCGATATCTCCGTTCTGGCCGCCCATGGTGGCATAGAAAGGCGTCTCATCCGTGATGATGGTTCCCACATCGCCGTCAGCCAGGGCCTCCACCAGCTCATCGGGCGTCGTGAGCACCGAAATCCGGGAGTCCGCCTCCAGCGTATCATAACCGACAAATCTCGATGTGATGGAGGGATCGATGGACTGATATACCGTCACATCAGCTCCCATATAATTGGTGGTCTTGCGGGCGCTCCTGGCCTTCTGGCGCTGTTTCTCCATGCAGGCGTGAAAGCCATCCTCATCCACGGTCATTCCCTTCTCCTCCAGGATTTCACGAGTCAGATCCATCGGAAATCCATAGGTGTCATAGAGCTTAAACGTGTTCTCGCCGGAGAGGACCGTCTGACCGTCCGCTTTCATCTGATCCTCCATCTCGGATAAAATGGAGAGCCCCTGGTCGATCGTCTTATTGAACTTGTCCTCTTCCTCAGACAGGACCTTAAAGATCATGGCCTGCTTCTCCTCCAGCTCCGGATAGCCGTCCTTGGACAGCTCGATTACCGTACGGCTCAGCGGAGCCAGGAACTCGCCCTCTATGCCCAGGATCCTGCCATGGCGGGCGGCGCGGCGCAGCAGACGGCGAAGCACATAGCCTCTGCCTTCATTGGAAGGCATGATCCCGTCTGAAATCATAAAGGTACAGGACTTGATATGATCGGTCACAATGCGCAGGGACACATCTTTTTGATGATCCTTCTGGTATTCGGTATGGGCCAGGGCACAGACCTCATCGAGCAGGGCCTTATTGGTGTCGATGGTAAACAGAGAGTCCACATCCTGCACCACCACGGCCAGGCGCTCCAGTCCCATGCCGGTGTCGATGTTTTTCTGCTTCAGCTCGCTGTAATGGCCGTGGCCATCATTGTCAAACTGAGAGAACACATTGTTCCAGACCTCGATATAGCGATCGCAGTCGCAGCCCACCGTACAGCCGGGACGGCCGCAGCCGTATTTTTCACCTCGGTCATAGTAGATCTCCGAGCAGGGACCGCAGGGGCCGGAGCCATGCTCCCAGAAATTATCCTCTTTTCCAAAACGGAAAATCTTCTCCTCCGGAACGCCGATCATATCGCGCCACAGCGCATAGGCCTCATCATCGTCCTGATATACCGAAGGGTACAGCCGTTCCGGGTCCAGGCCCACTACCTGCGTCAGGAATTCCCAGGACCAGCTGATGGCCTCCTTCTTAAAATAATCGCCAAAGGAGAAATTGCCCAGCATCTCAAAGAAAGTGCCGTGGCGGGCCGTCTTGCCGATATTCTCAATATCGCCGGTGCGGATGCACTTCTGGCAGGTGCATACCCGACGCCGGGGCGGGATCTCCTGCCCGGTAAAGTAGGGCTTTAACGGAGCCATACCGGAGTTGATGAGTAAAAGACTGTTGTCATTGTGAGGCACCAGGGAAAAACTCTTCATCACCAGGTGTCCCTTGCTCTCGAAAAACTCCAGAAACATTCTTCTCAGTTCATTTACGCCGTATTTCTGCACAGTATTTTCCTCCAAAGTTATCTGCAGCACTCCGCCACAACAGATTGGCCGGACATAGACGCAGACTGCGGCTACCCCCGGCGGTGGAGGAATGTGTAGATTTTTATCGTACGTTTAATCTTAGCACGGCAAAGGCGCTTTGGCAAGTCCCCTGAACGGATTTTGGGCTTTCCCGCCGGGCAGAATTGCACAGGGCAATACGGCCGTCACTCTACTGCCCGTAATACATCTTTGCCAATTCATATACCCGGTCCCTCGTCCACTCCATCAGGCTCGTCGTGTAGGCCAGATTCTGTGCGCTGCTGCTTTGTGTCTGCGAGACGGACGCCTGATTGGCCGCCTCGTCCCTCTGCCGAATCCAGGCCCTCTCCTCATCTCTCAGCTCTATAAATTCTTCCTCCGGCATCCGGTCGCGCAGCGCCTGGTAAATCATATTGAGCTCATCATCCCAGAAGGTCAGCGCAGCCTCTGCAGCCGCCTGCTGATCGGCCAGCGTCCTGTCCTTTGCTGCCTGTGAATTGGCCGTCAGGCGGCTGTCCATCTCGCTCAGACGGCTGTAATAATCCTCCGCCGCTTCCTCCGGGCCGCTCTCCGCTACAATCTCCACGCTGACGGATGATTCCTGTATATTTATCTCCACCTCCTGCCGGCTGTCCTCCACTGCGGCACTTTCATAAGGCTCTATGGCATCCGCCGTATCCTCCCGGGATATTGTCTCTTCCCCTGCGCCAGCCTCCGTCTCCGCAGACGTCTGACCTTGCGCATAAGCTCCGGTCTCTGCGCTGTCCTTCGCGCCGGCTGCCCCTGCGGCATCCTGCTCCGGTTGAATATTTTCTGCTTCTGCATCCGCCTGCGCCTCTCCGGCAGCCGCCTCAGCGCCTTCTGGGGCGCCGGTATTGTTTCGCAGCGCCTCCTCGCGGCCGAAATCGACCACTTCCTGTCTGCCGGTCCCTCCTTGCAATCTGAGATTGAGCAGAGTAAAACCGGCGCCGATTGCCACCACTGCTATAATCATAATTATGAATTTAAGCACCCGTTCTCTCATTACCGCTCACTCCTTGCTTTTTGATCCGGACCGGTTATCTTTCCTTCCTACATCTGCGCGCCGGGATCCTCGCTCAGATTGTCGCCGTCGGCTGCCGCTGTGGCCAGGCGGTCGCACCGCTCATTCAGCGGGTGTCCCGCATGCCCCTTGACCCAGTTAAAATGAATCCGATGAGGTTTCGCCGCAGCCAGGAGCCGCTCCCACAGATCTCTGTTTTTTACCGGATCATTTTTTCCGCGTTTCCAATCTCTGGCAATCCAGTTGGCAAGCCATCCCTCGTTAAACGCCTTGACCACATAGGCCGAGTCCGAGTACAGCTCGACCTCGCAGGGGCGGTTTAAGGCTTCCAGTGCGGCGATAACTGCCATCAGCTCCATCCGGTTGTTGGTCGTCCTTTTGTATCCGGCAGACAGCTCCTTTTCATGGAGAATTCCCCGCGGATCCCTATACTGAATCACAGCGCCGTAGCCGCCGGGCCCTTCCGGGTTCCCTCTGGCTGCTCCGTCCGTGTAAATATCAACTTTCATTGCTCATACTCCATTTCCCCGTATCCAGAAAACGCTTTGCCATGGCCTCCGCATCCGCCAGCACCTGCCTGTCGTAGCCCATCAGGCCGAGCAGCTTCAGCGCATTGCGGCTCTGGGCCCGCCCCGGCAGCAGCCGATAGGAAAACAACACATCCCCATCGGTCACCTCCTCCTCGAAATGACTGTTGTCATAACAGTCCTCCAGCAGCCAGGTCAGCTCCCCGTCATGGGTAGCGGCAAAGCAGAGAATATTCTGCTGCGTCATGCTTTTCAGAATCTGCGCTGAGGCGGCGATTCTCTCCACCGTATTGGTTCCTCTCAGCACCTCGTCCACAAAACACAGCACCGGCAGTCTGTCATCTCCCCGGTCCAGAATCCGTTTCAGCGAACGGATCTCCGCCATATAATAGCTCTCCCCGCCGGTCAGATTATCTCTGAGGGCCATGGAAGTATAAATCTGATAGAAAGGCGCACGATAACCCTTTCCCGGCACCGTATACACTGTCTGCGCCAGCACAGCGCTCAAAGCCACCGTCTTCAGGAACGTGGATTTGCCCGACGCATTGGAGCCGGTGATCAGCTGACAACGTCCGGCGCAGACGGAATTGGGCACCGGCCGGTCGAGAAGAGGGTGATACAGCTCCTCCGCGTCCAGATGAAGCCCTTCTTTCGCATCATCGAAAACAGGACGAATCCACAGCCCCAGACAAATCCGAAAGGAGGCGATGGCCAGGCCGCATTCCAGCTCTCCCAGCACCCTCACCATGTCCCAGATGGCCTTTTCCCTCTCCTTAGCCATCACCACAATCTGGTTGTAGGCAATCAGATCGATATGCAGCAGCATCTTGATATAGTCCGCCAGCACATCGAGAGGCGAGCCACCCATGGCGTTTCCCATAACAATCCGCTTTGATTTTCTGCGGATAGGCTCCAGTTTTTTTAAACAGTCCCGCAGAGGCTCCAGATAGGCGGACAGCTCATCCTCCTTCAGGGAAGCGATCTTTCGCCCGTAGACAGTCAGGCGGACCACCTGCGACACGCAGGAGAAATAAGCCTCCACCCGGCCTTTCTGCTGATAGTAGCTGATAATCTGAAAAGTAAGGACGGCAACAAGCGTCATAATACCTGCGGACGGCAAAAAAGCGATCAGCACGGCGCTGACGGCTATGGCAGCCATACCCAGATAATGCGCCGCATTGGAGCGAATGGGCTGGCGGCCGAGCCCTGCGATATAATCGCACAGCGCCTCTCGTCCGCGTTTGCCGATGGAATCAAAATTTTCCTCCAGAAAGAATCGCAGCTCATCCCTCTCCGCAAAAAGGCCGGCCAGACGATCCCGCTCTCTGAGGACGGCCTCATCCGAGACAGGGGTCCTCAGCAGACGGTACAGCGCCTCCTCGCCGACGGAAGAGCCGGTATGGTTGAGAAGCATAAAGACTTCATCCAGGCCCAGATCATTCCAGGTGATATCGTCCAGAGAGAACTCCTCCCCGCGAAACATTTCATAATATCGGGCAATCCGCTTGAGATCACCGTCCTCATATTCTTCCTCGGGCACCTGTCCCCAGGACTCTCTGATGCGTTCAATCCGCAGAGCCTGCCTTCTCTTCTGGTTGACCCTGTATTGAATGAAGAGAAGAACCACTCCTGCCGCAATGAACCACAGTATCTCCATATCGCAGTCCTCAGCCCAGCATCCGGCCGATCCGGCCGATGGTCTCCGTCACCAGGCGTTTGAAGTCCCTGGATACGCGGTCGGCGGTCTCCTGAACCTCGGCATGGGAAAGCTTCGCCACCCCCAGACCGGCAGCCATGTTGGTGATGCAGGATATGCCGCAGATTTTCAGTCCCATATGATTGGCCGCCACTGCCTCGCAGACCGTACTCATGCCCACAGCATCGCAGCCCAGTCTCTGCAGCAAGCGGATCTCCGCCGGCGTCTCATAGGCGGGTCCGGTGAGCTGCGTATACACCCCCTCCTTCAGCGAAATCTGAAGCGTATCCGCCGCCTCATGGATGAGCTGGCGCAGGTCCTTGTCATACACCTCCGACATGTCGGCAAAGCGGGGACCCAGGCTGTCGATATTTTCGCCGATCAGAGGCGAGGGCACAAAAACGGAAATATGATCTCGCAGCACCATAAAATCGCCCGGACGGAATGTCTCATTGACCCCGCCCGCCGCATTGGTCAAAAACAGGCATTTGGCGCCCAGACGGCCCATCAGACGGGTGGGCAGCACTACATCGCTCATGGCATAGCCCTCATAGTAATGGACCCGCCCCTGCATGATCACCACGGGAACCTCCTGCACATATCCAAAGATAAACTGTCCCTTGTGTCCGGCCACGGTGGAGACCGGAAAGCCCTCGATCTCACTGTAGGGGATCCGGCATTCCACCCGAACCGCATCGGTATCTCCGTAATCGCCCAGACCGCTTCCCAGTACCAGAGCCACCAACGGCTTAAAATCCGTCCGCTGACGGATGCTCTCCACACAATCCGATAATTTCTTTTCTATTGAATTCATACAGCCTCCTGTCCGGGATCAAACTATGCATTTTAATTTATCTGTTTTACTAAGACAGCTTTTTCAATTAAAGTATAACACAGCTTCTCCCTAATTGAAACTTACATTATTCTTACCGTTTCATAACCAATTCAAGTGCACTTTCTCTCATATAGGCCGCCAGGGCCTTCTCATCCGGCAGATTGTCCGGAGCGATAACCGCCGCTCTCCCTGCATATTCAGCCCGGTGGCAATCGGACCCGGCTGACTGGCGCAGGCCGTGTTTTTTGGCCCATTTCAGCGCCTTTTCATTGTTGTTGGCGCATGGCTGTCCGTTGTAGACCTCTGCCCCGTGCATGTACTCCGGGTCCTGAGGCGTACAATAGTAGCGAAAAGGATGGGCCTGATACATCAGGATTCCCGCACTTTCCGCTTCGGCAAAAGCCTCCTTCTGCGTCAGATTGTAGAGTTTGGGATGATCCAGCAGAAAATCCCGGTCTATCCCATAAAAAAGAAAATCATTCCACTCTCCCTTGTGCTTTCCTCCCTGCAGACAGCATTCTACCCCCAGCCAGACCTTCAGCTGACGGCGCTCTCCTTCCTCCAAAGCCCTTCGGTACCCCTCCAGATAGCGGTCCACCGCCTCCTTCGGCGTACAGCCCCGATAGGATTCCAGCACATAATCATTGAAATGATCTGTGATCATCAGGACATCATAGCCCAGCTCGGCGTAGGTCTTTACCAGCTTGGACGCCGTAATATGAGAGCAGGGACTCACCTCGCTGGTATGGGCGTGCATTTCTATTTTCATCACTGTTTTCTCCTTGACTGCTGCGCGATCTGTTTTTTCCGATCTGCCCTGTCATGGCAGGCATCCCGGCCTTTCTCGCGGTTTTCTCAGAAACCGGCTATTTTCTCCGGCGTCATCTCCCGTACTACGGCCACCGCCAGTTCTACCGCCGACTCGAAATCCTGCAGGGAGGCGATGCCATAGTGGGAGTGGATATAGCGGACCGGTATTCCGATCACAATCGTCGGCACGCCCTGACCGCTCAGACTGATCACCGCCCCGTTATTGCCGCCGCCTGAGCGCACGGATGTCTGGAGCTTCAGCCCCAGTCTCCTTGCCAGCTCCGCCGTATCCCGCATAAAACGAGGGCTGGCAATCATAGACTGATCCATATAGCGCAGCATCGGCCCTTTTTTCAACGCTGTCTGGATCTCGTAGGGCTCCATAAAGGTATCGTCAGCCGGACAGCCTTCAAAGCAGATGGCCGCCCGGGGCTGTATCTGATTTACTGCCACCTTTACGCCGCGCTCGCCCACTTCCTCCTGGGAAGAGATCACGCCGGCCACATCCACCGCCAGATCCTCCCCATCCAGACGCTTAATCGTCTCCAGAAGAGCCGCGCAGCCGATCCGGCAGTCAAAAGCTTTTCCCATCAGCACATCCCGTTCGTCGTCAAAAGAAAATTCCACCGCCGGCACGGCAGGCTCTCCCATGCGCATGCCGAATGTCTCCCTGGCCTCCATATCCGAAGTGGCGCCTATGTCGATCACCAGCTGAGAAATGTCCGCCTGCTTTCCCTTCTCCGCCTCCGTCATAAAATGAGGGGGCTTGGCGGCAATCACCCCCGGCACATACTGTCCCCAGGCGTTTCTCACCCACACCTTTGCTCCCGGCAGAGTACCGGGCGTAAATCTTCCCAGGGTCAAAAAGCGCAGGGTGCCGTTGGGCTTGATGGAGTGAATCATAAAGCCCACCTCATCTCCATGGGCGTCCAGCATGAGCACCGGCCGGTCCTTTCTGTTCCCCCGGCGATCAATATAGAGGTTGCGCAGGGAGTCTTCCCGCGTCCGGGCAAACCCGGATGCAAATCTGGCCGCCGCAGCAATCGATTCATCCTCAAAACCTGACGGAGCCTTTGCCTCGGATAATTCCCGAATCAAAGCAAGGCTCTCTTCTCTACTGCTCTTCATTGTTGTTTTCCTCACTTTCAGCAATCTCATTTGCGGATTTACGGTAGTAGTGTATCACAGAGCGATGAAAATTGCATTAAAAAAGTCAGCCCTGATTCGGCGAACCAAAGCTGACTTTATGTTATTCCTGTCCGCATCCAGCGGACGGGATTGATTTTATAAACAACAAAGGGTCTGACCAGCCTTCTCTCACTTCTGCTGATCCACCGGGGGCACCATCTGCGCATATTTCTTCAGCATATCCGGCGTGCTTGTATAGTACCGTTTCTGCTGATCCATAGCCGCGATCTCCTCCATCTCCTCATCAGTAAGAGAGAAATCAAACAGGTCAAAATTATCGCGGATATGAGCCGGATTTTTGGAGCCCGGGATAACGATATCTCCGGCCTGAATATGCCAGCGCAGAATAATCTGAGCATTGGACTTGCCGTATTTCTTTGCCAGTCTGCCAAAGAGCGGCTCCTCGATCAGCGCCTTATCCCCGTGGCCCAGAGGGTACCAGGCCTGGATCACCATTCCCTGCCCTGCCAAAAACTTTTTCAGCTCCTTCTCCTGGGAGTAAGGATGCACCTCGGTCTGCAGCACGGAGGGCTTTACCTCGCAGATATCCAGGATCTCCTGAATCTGTGCCGTACTGAAATTGGACAGGCCGATTGCTCTGACCTTTCCCTCCTTATAAGCCTTTTCCATCTGCTTGTATCCGGCGACGTAGTTGCCGGCAGGTTGATGGATCAGCAGAAGATCGATATAGTCCGTATCCAGGCGCTCAAGGGTCTTGTCCACTGCATCATCCTGCTCATAAAAGCTGGGCCACAGCTTGGTCTCCAGAAAGATCTCTTCTCTGGGCACACCAGACTTTTTGATGGCACGGCCCACAGCCTTCTCGTTGACATAGGCATTGGCCGTATCGATCAGACGATAGCCGCACTCCAAAGCGCTCAGCACAGAGGCCTCCGCCTCGTCGGGCGACAGCAGGAAAGTACCGATACCTGCCATAGGCATCTTAACTCCATTGTTCAGCGTTGTATATTCCATAATAAAAACCTCCTTACTTTTTTATTATTCCCATCTGTCCCGCTATTTTTCTATATTTTCTCTTTTTCTTATCTATGCTCTATTATAGATTTGCCCTTGCAAAAAGAGAAGTCTCCCTTTGTTAACCGGTGTAAACCTCTGCGTTATCAGCAGAAATCAGCCCGTCTCCTCTTTCTTCTGTCAGTGGGCTTCCTGCAGTCTTCTGAACGTATGCATATACATTCCCAACGAGACCGGCAGCATGATCAGCTCCACCGCCAGCTGAGTCCAGATCATGCCATAAAGCCCGATGGTGACATTCATCAGAATCAGCAGCGGAATGTTCAAAAGGCCCTGACGGCTGAAGGTAAGGACTGCCGACTGGACCCCCTTTCCCATAGCCTGCAGCGTATAGCTGATCAGGAAATTAACCGAGGTAAAGGGCACCGCCAGACAGGCGATCCGCAAAAACTGAGCCCCCAGAGCGCTGGTCTGTTCCTCCGGGATAAACAGATGCAAAATCTGCGGCGCAAAGACGGCAAAGCAGGCCACAAAACAGGCCGACATAAACAAAGCGGTCTTCCAGGAGAAAGTGGAAATCCGGCGCATTCGCTGATAATTTTTAGCGGCAAAATTATAGCCTACCAAAGGCATAAAGCCCTGACACAGTCCCATGGAGACATTGAGGGGCAGCTGATCGATCCTCTTGACGATGCCATAGGCTGCCACAGGAATATCGCCGTAGCCGGAGGCCAGACGCACCATCACCATGTTGGAGGCGTTTCCAAGAGCAGTAGCAAGAGCGCTGGCCAGTCCCACGGAGAAGACATCGCCGCTGAAGCGGAGAGTAAAATACTTGGGATTTAAAGAGACCGCCGTTTTCTTTCCCAGACGGATATATTGGATCACAAAAAAGACCACCGAGGCCGCATTGGAAAAAGCCGTGGCAATCGCTGCTCCGGCCACATCCAGATGAAAACCGAAGATCAGCACCGGATCCAGCACCACGTTAAGGATTCCGCCAAACATCATGCCGGCGCTGGCGGGTCTGGCATTTCCTTCGCTTCTCAGCAGGTGTCCCAAACTCAAGCTCACCATGGTAGGCACACCGCCGATTACCACCACCCAGTTCAGATAGCTCTCCGCATAGCCATAGGTATCCGGACTGGCGCCCAGAAAGTGCAGCAGAGGATTTCGCGCCAGAAAGGTGAGCAGAGAAAACAAAAGCGTCACCGCAGCGCCGCCCCAGATGCTGAAGGCGGAGACATACCGGATGTCGCTCTCCTTTTTCATCCCCAGAAGCCGGGAAATCAGGCTGCTGGCACCCAGTCCGAACAGATTGCCCAGAGCAGTGAGCAGATTAAACCACGGCGAGACCAGCGATACTGCAGCTACCATGGCAGGGTCACCGATCTGACCGATAAAAAAGGTATCCGCCAGGTTATATATCATCGTCACCACCTGGCTGATGATTGTGGGAATTGCCAGCGTAGCCACCGCCCGAGGCACGGCCATCTCCTCAAACAAAAATTTTTCTGATTTTTCCTCCATTGTCCGTCAACTTCTTTCTTTTCCGTATATATCGATACCAGGGTCAGAAGGCCAAAATCCGACGCAAGCTTGCTTGCAGGAGACTTTTTGACCTATCTGTATTATAGACCCTGCGCTTGAAATAAGAAGTTCCGATAAGTTCAATGGTGTTTATCCTCGGTTTATAACCGAACGGCAGGGGCATTTGCTACCCCTGCCGTCACCGATCTCTTTCGAGCAAAATCAGCCGGAAAACAGAAATTACAGGTTCAGGCCCTCCAGCCATGCCTGCACATCCTCCCGGGAGACGTTGGAACTAAACCGCATGCCTTCCAGCCAATTTCCGGTGCCCGCCGCCTCAGCCAGAGCGGTATCGCTCTCGCCCAGGCCGGAGCTGGCAGAGGTGCAGAAAGGAATCACTGTCTTGCCGGTGAAATCATTGGCCTCCAAAAAGCTGTTCATAGGCCACGCATAGCTTCCCCACCAGATCGGATAGCCCACGAAAACCGTGTCATAGCTGTCCCAGTTGTCCACCGTGTTGGCCACCAGCTCGATATCCTGGGCATCGGCATTCTCATGCTCATAGACCACCCGGCTGTTTTCGTCATTGTAGTTCAGATCCTCATCGGTATAGGGATCCACAGGCTCCAGCGCAAACAGATCGCCGCCGGTAAGCTCAGCAATGTAGTTGGCCGCTGTCTCTGTATTGCCGGTGGCAGAGAAATAGACGATGAGGACGCCTCCATCCCCGCTCTCGGTCTCAGCTACAGCCTCCGTCACGGGAGCCTCAGTCTCCGGGGCCTCGGTCTGCGCTATGGCAGTCTCCGGTGCCTCAGTCTGTGCTGCGGTAGTCTCCTGGGTGCTGCTGCAGGCCGCAGCAGTAAACGCCAGCATCAGTCCCAATAAAATTGCTGTTGTTTTTTTCATCATCAATAAACTCCTCTCTGTTTTTATTTTGACTCTGTTTGTCCTTGCAAGCGATAAAAGTCTACTATATGGAGTACGCTTCAAGTCAAGAAGACTCGGCGTGTTCATCGAATATTAACAATTCGTTCAGGCAAAGCACTCGCTGAAAATCTCCAGGATCTCCTCATGACTCATCTTCCGATAACTGCCGGCTGAGATCGCGCAGGAATCGGCAATCTCCCTCAGCATGGTCCGGTCAGTGACACCCAGCTCCTGCAAAGTAGTGGGCAGACCGATTTCCTGTACAAAATCCGCCAGCGCCTCCACGCCGGCCAGAGCCAACTCCTCGTCCGTCTGTCCCCGCCGCGCGATCCCCCAGACATTCTGGGCAAAGCGGACAAACTTGGGCAGACCATCCTTATAGATGTGGCGGTAGTAGACCGGGTGCAGCACAGCCAGGCCGCAGCCGTGATTGCAGTCCGTATATGCGCCCAGCTGGTGCTCCATATTGTGGCACTGGAAATCGCACTTTTTTCCCATCTTGATCAGACGATTCTCACCCATGGTGGAATCCCACATCAGATTGCTGCGGGCAGTGTAGTCTCTGGGATTCTGAATGGCAGCGCGCAGATTACGAATGACGCTTCGCATCAGTGCCTCCATGATATCGTCCGACACATTGTCCGTATTAGGTTCACTGAAGTAAGTCTCCATAATGTGACTCAGGATATCAAAGCCTCCCGAGACCATCTGACGGACAGGCACACTGTAGGTATAGGTGGGATCCATCAGAGCGAATCGAGGATTCAGCTTGGGATAATCCCGTCCGGTTTTCACTTTTTTCTGTTCATTGGTGATCACCGCGCCGCCATTGCACTCGCTGCCGGTACCGGCTACCGTCACAATGACGCCCAGTGGAAGCGGTTCTGCCTCGATAACACCCGGGCGAGCCCAGAAATCTTCCCAGATATCGCCGTCATACCGTGCGGCCAGAGAGACTGCCTTGCAGCAGTCCATGACGGAACCTCCGCCGACGCCAAGAATCATGTCCACGGACTCTTTTCTGGCAAGAGCCGCCCCCTCCTGTACCTTGGCATAGGTGGGATTGGCCATGATGCCGGAAAACTCCACGATTCTTTTTCCTGCCTTTTGGAGTATGCCCGTCACTTCGTCGTAGACACCATTTTTCTTGATGGAGCCGCCGCCGTAAGCAAACATCACCGTCTCACAGGATTTGACCAGACAGGCCAGGTACTCCTTCACACAGCCCTCGCCGAAATAGACCTTCGTCCTGTTTTCAAAGATAAAATTATTCATAAAGCTTCTTCCTTTCTCCTTCACTGCCCTTATTATAAAAAAATCGAGACCTCGGCAGAAGTCTCGATTCGTTATACAGTTTATACCGGAAGCTTAACAGCCGGCCCTCAGGGCCTGCTCACCTTCTCCACCGCCCGCAGAAACTGCTCCACCGTAGGCGAGGGAGCAGGCGAATGCAGAAGACCGAAGGGAATGGTGTAGTTCCAGTCCACCGGAAGGATCTTGAGCAGAGGATGCACATAGCGCCAGTTTTCGATGGCCATCAGGACATATCCTTTGTTCTCGCACTGGTTGAATGCCTCCACGTCATAAAAGTCAAAGTCCACAATATGGACCTGCGGATGGTTCTTCCAGAGATCATCCCGCAGCATGTCCACGTAGCGGCTCCACTCTCTGCGCATCAGCATCAGATTCTCGCCGTAGAGGTCCTGTACCGTCAGTTTTTCCTTTGCGGCCAACCGATGATGAATAGATACAGCGCAGCATATGGGCTCCCGCGATATCTCAAGCCCCGCGCATCGGCGCAGCTTCAGCATGGTCTCATCAAAGATTCCCGCCACCACATCGATATTCTGTCCCAGATTGCCCAGAATCTCCCTGGCATTTTCCGGCGTGTTGTCGAAGGGAATCAGCTGAAATTTTATATTGGGGCAGTATTCCTGAACCTTGGGCCACAGATCTACCAGTACCTGAGCCGGCGTCATCGGTGATGTTCCGATGCGGATCAGGCTGTCGCTTTTTTGCATGGCGTTTCTCGCCCGGGTAACGGAATCCTTGCAGTATTGAATAATATACTTGGCGTCCTGATACAGCGACTGACCGGCTTTTGTCAGCACCAGCCCCCGGTGCGTGCGCACGAAAAGCTGCAGATCCAGATTCTCCTCCAGAAGATTGATTTGCTTGATCACCGCCGGCGGCGAAATATAGAGTTTTTCTGCAGCTTTATTGAAGCTGCCGCATTCCACGACACACAGAAAGGTCTCCAGTTGCGGGTTATACATAGCTGCCTCCTAAAATATTTTCGCAGGGATCTTGCCTGCCTATATTTTATTCGTTTTCCCGCGCTCCTGTCAAGTGTCTTCATGTGCTTCTTCGCTCTCTGTGAGTGGACGCTCTGACGATCAGATTTGAAGTAGTCGTGTAGGTCTGTACCTGCTGATTTTTTTTGCCGATCATCTGCAGTAAGGTCCGGCCGGCTTGGACTCCCATATCGTAGACATCGATATCCACCACCGTCAGCGGCGGCGTCATCATATAGGCGTAGGGATAATTGTCAAAGGTCATCACCGCCACGTCCCGCGGTATGCGAAGCCCCATCTTTTCCAGAGCCTCCACGCAGCCCAGGGCCAGGCTGTTGTTGGCGCAGATAACGGCATCTGGCCTGTCCGCCATGGCAAAGAGCCCTTGAGCCATGCGGCTCCCCTCCTGAGGCGTAGACTCGCCCAGCCAGATAAACTGCTCCTCCAGCGGGCGGGACGCCGCCGCCAGAGCCTGACGCACGCCATCCAGCCGGTGGCTGGATATCCGGTCAGACTCTTTGCCGCCGATAAAAGCGATCCGTCTGTACCCCTCTTCCAAAAGATGCCCCGCCGCGATATCTCCCGACAATACATTGTTGACATCAATCCAGCACATCTGGCTCTCGAAATCCGGCTTTCCCAGCACCACATGGGGGAAATGCGTCCGCGTCAGCATAGCCGAGAGCGGGCGGGACACCGCCGAGGCGTGGATCAGCAGACCATCCACCTCCTGAGAAGCATAGGCCTCCTCCACCATGGCATTTACCGACGTGGTATCGGCATTCTGAACCATCAGCCGATATCCCTTGCGGGATAATATGCTCTCCGCTCCCGACAGGATTTCAAACATATGGGGATTTTCAAAGGCTGCTCCCTGGCAGAAGCTCCCCAGCCACAAAACAGTCCTGGTGGACTGTCTGGCAAAGCTGCGGGCCCTGGCGTTGGGATGGTAATTCAGCTCCCGCACGGCCCGGCGCACCCGGTCGATGGTCTCCTGGGAAATACTGTAGCACTGATTATTGATTACGCGGGACACCGTGGTAGGCGAAGTTCCTGCCGCCTGTGCCACATCCCGAATCGTCACTGCCATAATCTCCCTCCTCCCGCACTTATAATGTCACCGCAGCATTTTTTGCAGCGTCCAGACGTCCCCGCCCCTGCCGAAACATCTTCTTAGAAACATCTTCTTATTTATAAGGATATCACATCCTTCTCTCCTTAACAAGCACGGCAAAACCAAAGCCGCCAAGAGCAGCCTGTCCGGGGAGAGCCTCCCCCGATTCCGCCAATCCCTCCTGCCACAGAACGGCCGCTCCTTCAGGAATGGCGAATTGCTCCGTCTTCTCTCCAGCATTGATCGCCACAGTCACTGTCTCCGTCTCATGAATCCGGCAAAACACGTAGAGACGGCTCCCTTTTTCAGCCGACAGAGTGCGGTACTCTCCACGCCGCAGAGCTGCATGGCCGCGGCGCAGAGCAATAGCCCGGCGGAAAAATGCGTACAGTTTTTTATTTCCCCCACTCCACGGCATAGGACTGCGATATTCCGATTCGAGTATCCCACTTATACCCAGTTCATCCCCATAAAATATCGATGGCATCCCCACAAAACATAGCTGAAAGAGTACGGCCAGCCGATATTTTCGCTCATCTTCTTCGCACAGAGAGTAGAAGCGGCTCACATCATGACTGTCCAGAATATTGAGCTGAGCCGGAAGGATATTGCGGCGATAGCGCATCAGCATCCCCGTCACACGCCCGTCAAAGGCATAGGCGTCCAGACTCCCCTCGGCGAAAAAGCGGCGGCAGTGCTTGCGGAAGTCATAATTCATAGAGGAATCAAACTGACTGCCGTCCAGCCAATGGGAGGCTGTCTCCCAGACCTCGCCGATCAGCAGGCAGTCCGGCTTGACCTCCTTAGCAGCCAGACGGAAAGCCCGCCAGAAGGCGTCGTTGATCTCGCTGGCCACATCCAGCCTCCACCCGTCGATGTCATACTCCCGCAGCCAGTAACGGCATACATCACAGAAGTAGGCCTGCACCTCCGGGTTGGATGTATCGAGCTTCGGCATCATTCTCTCATAGCCGAAGCACTCGTAGTCGGGATAGGTCTCCGGATCCTCGGGCCGCACCACTGGAAAGGTCAGACGGTAAAACCAGTCCTTATAGCGCGAGTTCTCTCCGTTTCGCACCACATCGTCGAAGGCGAAAAAATACCAGCCGCAGTGGTTGAAGACCCCGTCAATGATAACCCGAATGCCCCGACGATGAAAGACTTTCACCATCTCCCGAAAATCCTCGTTGGTGCCAAAGCAGGGATCAATCTGATAGTAGTCCAGCAGATCGTATTTGTGATATTCGCCGGCGGCAAAAATCGGGTTGATGTAGATGCAGTTAATCCCCAGATCAGCCAAGTAGTCGGCATTTTCCCAAATTCCCCGTATGGTGCCGCCCAGTTTTCCCTTTACGGTGCAGCCCCTGAGCGTCCTCTCCTGCCCCTGCCCGGACAGATATCGCCGAGAGGTGGCAAAGCTGTCAGGAAAAATATTATAGACCACCGCATCCCGGCACCAGTCCGGCGTGACGGCGATATCCGCCCGGTGGTTGAAAGGCAGCTTAAAATACTCCGACCTATCGTCCACCAGATGATCGGCAAATACATCCCCGTAATAGAGGATGGTCTCCCTGCCGTCACACAGCTCAAAATAATAGAAAACCCGGTGATAAGGGCTGTCCAGAATCACCTCGAAATAATCAAAATTCTCATCCCTGGCTACCACTTCCATGGGAGCCGGAAAAAAATCCATCGGCGTCACCCTGCAGCCGGTATCGCCGTAATAGAGAGTGCAGGAAGTCAGATCTCCCCTGGCTGCCCGCAGGCGAAAGGCCAGATGTCTCTCATCCACCCCATGGGCGTACGCCGACATGGGGACATGCAGTATCGCTTCTCGCTTCATACATTTCTACCTCACAAGATAACAGAATGCCGGGGCAAAAGTTTTCACCTCTTGATGCCGCAAAAGACTCACCCCTTGACGCCTCCGGCGGTCAGGCCGGAGACCATGTGGCGCTGGCACAGGAAAAAGATGACAAGCACCGGCAGAGAGACGACAATGGATGCCGCCGCAAACACCGGCCAGCTTCCGCTCATCTCCGTTGCCTGCAGGGAGTATAATCCGGCCGCCAGCGTGTATTTGTCCTCTCCGGTCATAAACGTGGTGGCATAGATATACTCATTCCATACATAGATCAGCACCATCAGGCCGGTGACGATAATGCTGGGCTTAGCCAAAGGAAGCACGATCAGGCGAACCAGGCGGAAAGTGGAAGCGCCGTCGATCTTGGCCGCTTCCTCCAGCTCCACCGGTATAGTGTCAAAATACCCCTTCAGATTCCACAGGCTGAACACGGCCATTGTGCCGGTATAAACCAGGACAAGACCGGCGCGGCTGTTGACAAGGCCCAGCGGGCGCAGCAGCCTGTAGACGGCAAACATGGACAGTACAGCCGGAAAAGAATTGAGCAGAACCAAAGCCCGGATCACAGCCATTCTCCCCGGGAAGCGCCGGCGGGAAAAACAGTAGGCAGCCGGAATAGCCACGGCCAGAGAGATAGCGACACAGCTCACAGCCAAAAGCGCCGTATTGCCAAACCACAGAAGAATATCCTCGCCAAACAGGACCTCCCGGTAATTGTCCAGCGTAAATTGCCTGGGCAAAAAAGAAAAATCGGAGCTCAGCAGACTGTTCTGGGCATTGAAGGATACGGACAGAGCATAGAGGATCGGAATCAGCGTCACAAAGCACAGGACGATGAAAAACAGGTTCAGACAGGCAAGCCCTGCTCTCTTTCGCATTTTCTTTCTATTTTTCATAATCATACCTCTCTTTATGACTTCTCTTCCAGATGAAACTTCCAGGAAAACACCAGAAGCAGCACAAAGATCAGGATGGAGATAGCCGAGCTGTATCCGTAATTATTGGTGATAAAGGCATTCTCATAGGTATAAGTAATCAGCGTATGAAAATGCGAGCCGGTCTTGGCCCCGGCCTGCTGGGTCAGCAGATAGACCACATCAAACTGCTTGAAGGTGGTAAAGACCGTGATAATCACCGCAGGACCTATGATTGGCCGGATCGTGGGCAGAGTGATGCTGACTGTCCGGCGCAGCCATCCGGCTCCATCCAGAATCGCGCTCTCGTAGTAGCTTTTGTCTATGCTCTGCAGGGCGCCGTCCATAATCATGATCATAAAAGGCAGGGCCAGCCACAGATTGACCACCGTGCAGCAGATAAAGGCTGACACATCGCTGGAGAGCCAACGCACGGCCTCCAGTCCCAGCTTTTCCATCCACTGATTGAGCAGACCGAACTGTGAGTTGAACATTCCCGTTTTCCACAGCAGTATGGACACATAGCCCGGCATGGCCCAGGGAAACATGAGAAGGGTCTTATAGACCTTGCGAAACCTCAGACTCTCGATGTTGAGCAGGCTGGCCAGCACAAAGGCGACAACCAGCTGGATTACCATGTTGACAATGGTCCACAGGATCGTCGCCAGCAGCGCCGACAAAAAACCCGAATCCACCAGGAACAGCGCCCTCTCATAGTTGTCCAGTCCAATGATATCGAAATCAAACCAGTGGTATACATTCATGTTGGTGAGGGAAATATAGCCCGTGTACAGGATCGGAAAGACCACCACCAGACCGATCAGAATCAGCGAAGGCGCCGAGCACAGATAAGACCAGAAAGTGGTTTTTCTCTGTTTGGCATTGGACGGCAGCCGCTTTTGCCTGGGATTATCCCGTCTTTTTTCTCTTTTCAAGCTCATTCCCCCGTTTCTACTGCATGGCTGCAATCAGATCGAGCGCCTGTTTCTGCGCTGCATCCGCCGCTGTATCCACGTCTTCGCCGGACAGGTTGACATCAGACAGGAGATTGCCGGTCACGGTCCACATCACGTCCATCTCCGGTATATTGGGCATGGGAGTGGCGATCTGCGCCGTATCCCGCATGGCATTTACCATCTCATCTGCGGCAATAGCCGGATCATCGTAGCAGACCGTATTGGCAGGAGCACAGCCGCTCGCCTCGGCCAGAGCGATTCCCACGGACGGATTGCAGAGAGCTTCCATCACCCTGCGGACCGTCTCCGTCTTGTTCTCCGCCGCATGCTTCAGCACATAGACGCCTTGTACGCCGGAATAAGGAGACAGAGGAAGTCCCGTTTCATCTACCGCAGGCATGGGAGCTATTCCCAAATCGATCCCCGCCTCTCTGGCCGACGGCACCATCCAGGGACCGCCGATAGTTGCATCCGCCTGACCCTCGATAAACAGGGTGTTTACGGTGGAATACTCCGCTTCACCAGGCATCAGCTCCACGAATTTCAGATGATAGGCAAGAGCCTCCTTCACTTCATCGCTGTCCAGCAGAGGCTCCCCCTCCTCAGAGATGAGCGAACCGCCAAAGCCGTGAATCCACGCCGCACTGTAGTAAGCCGTGCTGTGCTGTTCCACGAAGCCGTAACGGCCCCGGCCGGTATTTTCCTGCATATAAGCATAGAGTTCCTCCGTAGTGGAAGGCACCTCATCGTCCTGCATATAGCGCCGATTATACATAAACAGAAGTGTTTCAAAATAGATCGGCAGCTCATAGACCACATCTTTATAAGTAGCCGCCTCGATGGTCATGTCCAGATAGGAGGAAAGCGCATCCTCCGAGACAAAGTCCGTCACCGGAGCCAGAATGCCCATCTCCGCAAAAACGCCTATCTTATCATGGGCAAAAATAAACAGGTCCGGCGAAGCGCTGGGATCGTTGCCTGAAAGCTTCAACGAATCGGTTAGGCTGGTCTTTTTTTCCAGCACAAATTCCACATCGGGGACCAGACGGGTAAGTTCCTGTTCCAGTGCCTCCGCCACCGCATCCTCCTTGTCGTGCCAGATGACAATCCGGCCTGTATCTCCGCCCCCGTCTGCGCCCTGACTGCACCCGGCGGCCGTCAGAACCAAGGACACGATCATTGTCAGTGCCAGCACCCACGCCGCAAATTTTTTTATCCTTCTCATTTTTTCGCACTCCTCCTCTCTTCCCATGTGACTTAGGAATACACAGCATTTCATACGGCAGACGCCGCGCCCTTACGGCGCGGCCTCCGTCATTATCTGTCTGTCTCCGTTTTTATTCTTTCTTTTTCTTCTTGGCTATGACAACTCCGGCGATCGCCGCCACCGCAATAACAGCGACAATCACTACATAAATAGCCGTATTCCCCTGGGAAGAAGCAGCCGTCTGCTCTGCCGGCTCGGTCTGAGCCTCCGTCTGTTCCTCCGCCTGCGCCTGTGTCTCCCCGGCAGATTCCGTTTCGCCCGCCGAAGCAGCCTCTCCGCCTTCTTCATAGGAAAGAGTCACGCTTTCCGGTCCTTCCACCACCAGCCATATGTCACGACCTGGTTCCACGGATATGTCTGTCGTCTGTACCTCTCCGCCATTGCCGTTTACAATCACGGAGTTGATCCACCCGGGTACTTCTATAGTATACCAGCCGTCCTCACCCGCCGTCAGCGGTTCGCCGGGCCAGGCTGAGAAAGCATTGGTCCCGTCGGGAGCCGACCAGGCCCACAGGCAGGGTTCAGACCAGTCAGCAGGGGCCTGCACATGCACTGTGATATTTTCCACATCAGGTACGGTCGGGTCTTCATAGACCAGGTCATAGGTCAAATCCTCATAGACGGTAATCCACAGCTCCTGCGGCTCAATGGAGATATCCTCGGTCTGCACCTCAGCGTCGTTGCCGCTCACGATAATGCTGTTGCCCCAGGTCGGGCACTGGGCGGTAAACCAGCCGTCCTCTCCCTCGTCCATCGCCTCTCCCGGCCATGCCTCGAAGGCATTGGTGCCGTCGGGAGCCGACCAGGCCCACAGATCGACGGTCTTCCAGGCCAGAGGAACATAGGCATGAACTGTAAAGGTCTCCACATACTCCGGTACGGTGAGCCCGTCGGGGGCCTCATAGGAAACCTCCGCGCTCAGATCCTCCGCCACGGTAATCCAGGCTGTCTGTCCGGCCTCCACGGCGATCTCCGCCGTCTGGACTCCGCCTTCATTGGCATTGACAATGACGTTGGTCATGG
>CALWGV010000092.1 GCA_944380185.1 uncultured Lachnospiraceae bacterium | reverse complement strand
GGAGGTGGGAATCCGCGTCCGCTACCTGCATTCCGATATCGATACGCTGGAGCGCTCGGAGATCATCCGGGATATGCGGCTGGATGTTTTCGATGTATTGGTCGGCATCAATCTGCTGCGGGAGGGGTTGGATATTCCGGAAATAGGGCTGGTGGCGATCCTGGATGCCGACAAGGAAGGATTCCTGCGATCGGAGACGTCGCTGATCCAGACGATCGGGCGGGCGGCCCGCAATGCGGACGGCCATGTGATCATGTACGCGGATACGATCACGGACTCCATGCGGGTGGCCATAGACGAGACCAACCGCCGCCGGGCAATCCAGCAGAAATACAATGAAGAGCATGGCATTACGCCCACGACGATCCGCAAGGCGGTCCGCGACCGCATCAGTATCGGCAAGGTGGCTAATGATGCCAGCGTGAAGCTGGCCAAGGATCCGGAGTCCATGAGCGAAAAGGAGCTCTTAGCCCAGATCAAGACACTGCAGAAAAAGATGCAGGCAGCGGCAGCAGAACTGAATTTTGAGCTGGCGGCTTCGCTGCGCGACCAGATGCTGGAGCTGAAAAAAGTACTGCAGAAGATTTATGACGAAGGCTGAAACTATCGTGAAATCATTGCCATGGCGGCAGAGAGCAGTCATATCGGTGAAATTTCACTAAATTACATGGGAGAGAGAAGAATAAATGAGTGAGACAAAGTATATTCGAATACGCGGAGCCAATGAACATAACTTGAAAAATGTCTCCGTGGATATCCCCAGGGAAAAGCTGGTGGTGCTGACGGGACTGAGCGGTTCCGGAAAATCATCCCTGGCCTTCGACACGATCTATGCCGAGGGACAGAGGCGATATATGGAATCGTTGTCCTCCTACGCCAGACAGTTTTTGGGACAGATGGAAAAGCCGGATGTGGAGAGTATCGAAGGACTTTCGCCTGCCATTTCCATCGATCAGAAATCCACTAACCGCAACCCCCGTTCTACTGTGGGGACAGTGACGGAAATCTATGATTATCTTCGTCTGCTGTATGCCCGAATCGGCATTCCCCACTGCCCTAAATGCGGCAGGGAGATTCGCAAACAGACAGTGGACCAGATGGTGGATCAGCTGATGGCTCTGCCGGAGCGGACCAGAATCCAGCTGTTGGCCCCGGTGGTGCGCGGCAGAAAAGGCGAGCACCAAAAAATTCTCGAGCAGGCCAGGCGCAGCGGTTATGTTCGTGTGCGGATTGACGGCAATATGTATGAGTTGGCCGATGAGATCAAACTGGAGAAAAATATCAAGCACAATATTGAGATTGTGGTGGACCGTCTGGTAGTTAAGCCGGGGATTGAGCGCCGTCTGGCGGATTCCATCGAGACGGTAATGGCTTTGGCCGATGGTCTGCTGATCGTGGATACGGGCGAGGAAGAGCCGCTGCGGTTCAGCCAGAGTTTTTCCTGTCCGGACTGCGGCATCAGCATTGAGGAGATCGAGCCCAGAAGCTTTTCCTTCAATAATCCCTTCGGTGCCTGCCCTGAGTGCTTCGGCCTGGGGTACAAGATGGAATTTGCTCCGGAGCTGATGATTCCGGACCGCAGTCTCTCCATCAACCAGGGAGCTATCGTGGTCATGGGCTGGCAGTCCTGCAATGAGCCGGGCAGCTTTACCAATGCTACTCTGCAGGCCCTGGCTGAGGAATATAAGTTTGATCTGGACACGCCCTTTGAAAAGTATCCGGAGAAAATTCAGAATATCATACTCTACGGAACCAACGGTCATGCGGTAAAGGTGCGCTATCGCGGCCAGAGAGGCGAAGGAGTCTACGATGTGGCTTTTGAGGGGCTGATTGCCAATGTACAGAGGCGCTATCGGGAGACGGGCTCGGAGTCCATCAAGGCAGAGTACGAAACCTTTATGCGGATCACCCCCTGCAGCGTCTGCCATGGCCAGAGGCTCAAGGCTTCTTCGCTGGCAGTGACCGTGTGCGATAAAAATATCTATGAGATGACCTCCATGTCGGTATCGGATTTTCGGAAATATCTGAAGGATATGGATCTCAGCGAACGTCAGCTGCAGATCGGAAGTCAGATTTTGAAGGAGATACAGGCCCGGATCGGTTTCCTGGACGATGTGGGGCTGGGATATCTCTCCCTGACGCGGGCTACGGGAACACTGTCCGGCGGCGAGGCCCAGCGCATTCGCCTGGCGACGCAGATTGGCTCCGGCCTGGTGGGGGTGGCTTATATCCTGGACGAGCCCAGCATCGGTCTTCACCAGAGAGACAATGATAAACTGCTGAAAACCCTTGTACATCTGCGGGATCTGGGCAACAGCGTGTTGGTGGTGGAACATGATGAAGACACTATGCGCGCGGCGGATTACATCATTGATATCGGCCCGGGAGCAGGGGAACATGGCGGCCATGTGGTGGCTGCGGGCACTGCCGAGGAAATTATGGCCAACCCGGACTCCATCACCGGCGCATACCTGAGCGGCCGCCTGAAAATACCTGTGCCGGAGATCCGGCGCAAGCCTGCCGGGTGGCTGACGGTGAAAGGTGCGGCGGAGAACAACCTGAGACATATCGACGTCCGCTTTCCTCTGGGAGTTATGACCTGCGTCACCGGCGTATCCGGTTCAGGCAAAAGCTCTCTGGTCAATGAAATCCTCTACAAAGCGCTGGCACGCACGCTGAACAGAGCCAGGACTATTCCCGGCAAGCATGACCGGATCAATGGAGTCAAACAACTGGATAAGGTCATCGCCATCGATCAGTCGCCCATCGGGCGGACGCCCAGGTCCAATCCGGCCACTTATACCGGGGTCTTCGATCTGATCCGGGATCTCTTTGCTGCTACGCCGGATGCCAAGGCTAAAGGCTATGGCAAAGGACGGTTCAGCTTCAATGTCAAGGGCGGCCGCTGCGAAGCCTGCAGCGGCGACGGGATACTGAAGATCGAGATGCACTTTCTGCCGGACGTCTATGTGCCCTGCGAGGTCTGCGGCGGCAAACGGTATAATCGTGAGACGCTGGAAGTAAAATATAAGGGAAAGAGCATCTATGATGTGCTGAATATGACAGTGGAGGAGGCGCTGACCTTTTTTGAAAATGTTCCCTCCATACGCAGAAAGATTGAGACACTTTATGATGTAGGACTTTCCTATATTCGACTGGGTCAGCCCTCCACGGAATTGTCCGGGGGTGAGGCGCAGAGAATCAAGCTGGCGGCAGAGCTTTCGCGGCGCAGCACGGGCAAAACGATCTATATTCTCGACGAGCCCACCACGGGTTTGCACTTTGCCGATGTGCACAAGCTGGTGGAGATCTTGCGCCGGTTCTCAGAGGCAGGCAATACGGTGATTGTTATCGAGCACAATCTGGATGTGATCAAAACGGCCGATTATATTATCGATATGGGTCCTGAGGGAGGAGACGGCGGCGGTATGGTGGTAGCTGAAGGCACGCCGGAGGAGGTCGCTCAGAACCCGGCTTCATACACCGGCCGCTATATCGCGCAGTATCTGGCGAAGGATAAAGCCTGATTGTAACAAGCAATCTGGGGCAATGGTTTTTACAGGGATTTGCGTTGACAATCCCTGGAGCGCTCTTTATAATGGAAAGCAGAAGAACCAGGAGAATACCGGCTGTTATGGCCGCTAGGGTTCAGAGAACGGAGGTAATGGCATGGATTTTTTTGATAATTTGCGGGACAAGCTGGCCAGCACCAGCAAGGATGTATCGGATAAGGCCAAGGAGACGGCGGCGATCGCCAAGTTAAAGACGCAGATTTCCATGGAGGAGAGCAAGCTGAAGGGGCTGTATGCGGATCTGGGTAAGGCTTATTACGAGAATCCCGAGGATGAGAATATTGAGGCATATAAGGATTCCATCACAGCGGTGAAGGAGGTGCTCGCCGGTTATGATGATGAGCTCTCCAAAGTCAAAGGCTTGAAGACCTGCAAAAACTGCGGTGCCAAGATGGCCAAGGAAGCTCTGTTCTGCAGCAAATGCGGGGCCAAGAACGAGCCTGAGCCGGAGGCAGAGCCTGAGGAAGCTCCCAAGAAAAAGGTCTGCCCGGTGTGCGAGGCCGAGGTCACCGAGGATATGGCGTTCTGCGAAGTGTGCGGCACTAAGCTGGATGACTGATAAGCCGGAGAACAGGTTTGTGTTATGGTAATCAAAAGTCAGCAGGCTGTCCCAGGTCGAGACAGCTTGCTCTTTTGCGTTAATTATTGATATAATAATCACCTTATCGCCATTCCGATGGGCGGAGAATGGAAAGAAAGGTAAAGCTGAGCGAAAACAGAGAATAGAGAAGAGTATAGAAGAGCATAGGGAAGAGACTTGGGAGGAAACAGGAGGATATTTTTGTGAATCGAGAAATGATAATTGTGCTGGATTTTGGCGGACAATATAATCAGCTGATCGCCAGAAGGGTTCGCGAGTGCAATGTGTACTGCGAGGTTAAACCTTATACCATGAGCCTGGAGGAGATCCGTGAGGCAAATCCCAAGGGAATTATCTTTACCGGCGGCCCTAACAGTGTGTATGATCCGGAATCGCCCCGCTACAGCAGGGAGATTTTTGAGCTGGGCATCCCTATTTTGGGAATCTGCTATGGCTCCCAGCTGATGGCCTACACTCTGGGCGGGGCGGTGGAAACAGCCCCGGTCAGCGAGTACGGTCATACGGTGGTGCATGTGGATCCCAGCGACCCTTTATTTGAGGGGGTGACGGCGGACACCGTCTGCTGGATGAGCCACACCGATTATATTTCCAGAGTACCGGAAGGCTTTCACATCACAGCCAGCACAGCGGTCTGCCCGGTGGCAGCCATGTCCTGCCCGGAAAAGAAATTTTATGCCACCCAGTTTCATCCTGAGGTAATGCACACGGCAGAAGGCAGCAAGATGCTCTACAATTTTGTGCGTCACATCTGCGGCTGTGTCGGCGACTGGAAGATGGACTCCTTTGTGGAGACGACGGTTCGTGAGCTGCGGGAGAGAATCGGTTCCGGCAAGGTCCTCTGCGCCCTTTCCGGCGGCGTGGACTCTTCTGTGGCGGCTGTTCTTCTGTCGAGGGCGGTGGGCAAACAGCTGACCTGCGTATTTGTGGATCACGGTCTTCTTCGCAAAAATGAGGGGGACGAGGTGGAGGCTGTCTTTGGCCCCGCTGGTCCTTACGAGCTGAACTTTATTCGGGTCAATGCCCAGCAGAGATATTATGACAAGCTGAAGGGTGTCACCGATCCGGAGACAAAGCGCAAGATCATCGGCGAGGAATTTATCCGGGTTTTCGAGGAGGAGGCCAAAAAGATCGGCGCAGTGGATTTTCTGGTGCAGGGAACGATTTACCCTGATGTTATCGAGTCTGGTCTGGGCAAGTCGGCCGTGATCAAGTCCCACCACAATGTGGGCGGTCTGCCCGATGTGGTGGATTTCAAGGAGATTATCGAGCCTCTGCGCATGCTGTTTAAGGACGAGGTGCGCAAGGCAGGCCTAGAGTTGGGCATCCCCGAAAATTTGGTTTACCGCCAGCCTTTCCCTGGCCCTGGTCTGGGTATCCGTATCATCGGCGAGGTGACAGAGGAGAAGGTGAAGATCGTCCAGGAGGCCGACGCCATCTACCGGGAGGAGATCGCCAAGGCCGGCGTGGACAAGGGTCTGGGCCAGTATTTTGCCGCGCTGACCAACATGCGCTCTGTAGGCGTTATGGGAGATTTCCGTACCTACGATTATGCCGTGGTGCTTCGCGCAGTCAATACCTCCGACTTTATGACGGCTGAGGCAGCCCAGATTCCCTGGGAAGTGCTGAGCAAGGTGACCAACCGCATTGTCAACGAAGTGAAGGGCGTAAACCGTGTGCTGTACGATTGCACCGGCAAACCCCCGGCAACGATTGAGTTTGAATAAAACGAATGTGCTGACATTTTTCCTTTTCCCTCTCCGCAAACTTTCCTTTTCCATGAGAGAAGAGAAAGAGCGAGAAAAAAAGAGCAAGAAAAACCTGTTCCAAAAGGAAAGAATGAAAGAGCGAGAGATATAAGAAAAAATCCAAATCCTAAAGGATCCTAAAGGACTAGCTATCGCGTCGCTAGAGCCTGTGGCTCGTCGCAGCAAAAGACCTTGCAGAGGGTGAATCACATCCTCTGCAAGGTCTTTTTGTTTAGGTTAAGTCGTATTGATCTGCGCTAAGAGAGACTAGTGCTGTCAACCGCGATAGCAAACCGATAACATTAGCCCATATAGTCAGCATCATTTTCCTATTTACAAAATGTATTTTATATAATATAATAATTGTATTGATTCAATACAATTTGGAGGGGCATATGGATTACCGGTCGAAAATGGCTTATATTAATCAGAATCTGCTTAGTAAAGAAGAAGTAATCACTTCCGTGGAAAAATATATAGATCACTGTGAGAGCACTCCCGATGAAGGCTGGTCGGAAAATAAGAGGGAGGTGATTCTAAAAATGCTGCAGAGGTTCTTGGACTGCCTGAAAAAGACACGGTTCCCGGAGCTCAAATCTGTCGACTGGTTCTATCAGTACACCTGGAAAGAAGATGGAATTATACTGGAATTGCTTCACTGCGATGCGGTGGAGTGTGAAGAGAACGGTGAAATTTCATACTTGGAGAGTTCGGACGCGATTGTACTTGCCGAGGTAAAGTGCGAGTATCTAACCGTTGAAGAGTATGCAAGGAAATACGGTGTTACCGTGACTGCAGTCAGGCAGTGGATTCGCAGAGGAAAGCTGCGCAGCGCGAAGAAAATGGGACGGGACTGGCTGATTCCTGAATTGGCAGACCGGCCGCGCAGAGGATATGAGCCGGTGACATATATGTGGGATTATATTCCGGAAAATCTGATCAAAGAGTTCCCCTTTTTAGAGCAATGCTCAGAATTGAGCATGATGCAGAGCGAGTCAGAAAAAAATATATTTGATATTTTACTGAAAAACAGATATGGAAGGACATATGAAAAAAGATACTTAAATGCAAGCGAACGGGAAAAACTGGAGCTTGCTCTGATCTCAGAACCTTCTGTACAGGCGAAAGAGCTGCGGCAGGATATTATGTTTGTTCCCGGAAAAGAAACGGAATCTTATCTTTACGGAGGAAGAATGATGGGCGAAGAAAAATACAACACATATCAGGAAAGGTTGGCGTTATTAAAAAGCAATCATCTGGAAATAGCGACAACAAACTATATGTATGATGAAGACGGCATGCTGATCTGGGAATTTTTTATAGAACTGTCCAGATGGAATTTTGATGAAGACGAGGATGAAAATAAAGATGGGAAAAAAGAGGTAATTGCAAGGCTGGAGAATGGTATTGTGATACCTGCCGAAACGGATTTTCAGGAAGAAAATTCGGAATACAGCTCTGCGGCGGAACTCTGTGATAATATATCCGGGGATATATATAGTGCCTACAATGTAGTCGCTGATGAGGAGAATGGAATCAAGGAGGAAATATTAAAAGAGTTAAATTTGCCGGAAGAGGCGGCTTATGAATCTTCCATATTGTATATTCAGAATATTGAGACAAACAAAATGCAGGATTTGAAATTATTCCTCGAAACTTTTGACATAGCTGTGGAAGCGCTTCCTGCGCAGTATTGCAGCCTGGCTATATACCTGCTGAATTGGGAGAGAGAGAGTGAGAAGGTAAAGACTTTTTTGGAATGTAACTGGAAGATAAGAAGCATTGATCAGTCGGCAGTACTGGCATATCGTAAATTATAGGGAATGCTTAGATGTACTTTAAAAGGGACGAGCTTTAAAGAAATGGCATCTATGTCTCGTACGTGCTTTTGAAAAAGCTGGAAGTGGAGGCGTTTGGGAATTGAAAAAACTTTTTATCAGTCATAGCTCAAAGGACCGGAAGCTAGTAGAAGAGTTTATCGAATTCCTGCAGTTGGGAATGGGAGTAAAGAAGGCTGATATCTTCTGCACGGCATATCCGGAGATGCTGGCAACGGGGCGGGGCTTTGTGGAGGAAATCCACAAGCAGATGCAGGAGTGCGAGATGGTGCTCTTTATTATCACGGAAGAATATTTGCAGAGCGCCTTTTGTCTGGCAGAGATGGGGGCAGCATGGGGGATGGGCAAGCAATGTTTTCCGCTGCTGACTGTGGATTATAGAAGATTGGATGGAACGCCTCTGCTGGGCATACAGATGAGAAAACTCAGCAGTATTGATGATATGAGTGTTCTCTACGATGAGCTGCATAAATGCGGGATATTAGATGAATATCAGACAGCAGAATTTAACCGGCGTCTTTCAAAATTTGTCGAGTCGGTAAAGACATCAGCGCAGGTATTGTCTGGTTGAGTTGGTGATGCAGGAATTGTGAGAGGTAATGGTCAATGTGCCAGGGAGGAGAAAAGCATGAAACTATTATTTAAGCAGAGATTTTTTTCATGGCTGGACAGCTACGACATTTATGACGAGGATGGAAATACGGTTTATGTGGTAAAGGGACAGCTGTCATGGGGGCATTGTCTCAAGATCTTTGATCCTTATGGCCGGGAGCTGGGAATGGTGAAGGAGCGCGTACTTACGTTTCTTCCGAAATTTGAGGTGTATGAGGAGGACCGGATGATCGGTTCCATCTGTAAGGAATTGACCTTTTTAAGGCCGCGCTACAATATTGATTTTAATGGGTGGCATATCGAAGGAAATTGGACGGAATGGGATTATTCGATTGTGGATAGTGCCGGGAGCACGGTGGCAGTCATATTTAAAGAACTTTTTCATATGACAGACACGTATGTTTTGGATATCGTGAATCCGGCGGACGCGCTGTATGTGCTGATGTTTACACTGGCAATCGATGCAGAAAAATGTTCGAGACAATAGAGGCAGGATTTAAAGAGATCGCGTTTGCCGAGACAGTATGAGATAATATGATACATATTTTGGGAATCGGTGTGGGGGATGGAGTAATCAAAAGCAGGGCAGAATCTGGGTTCTGTTATTAACCGTTCTGCGCTTTATAAGCTATTCCCCACTGTTCCATTGCCTTAATAATCGGCCGCATGGATTCGCCCAGCTCGCTTAACGCATACTCCACTCTCGGCGGTACTTCGGGATAAACCGTGCGTGTAACGATGCCATCTTCCTCCATGGAGCGCAGACTGTCAGTCAGCACCTTTTGAGAGATGCCCTCCAAATCTTTGCGCAGTTCATTAAAGCGCCACGGGCGTACAAGAAGATTTCGCAAAATCAAAAGTTTCCATTTGCTTCCGATCATCCGCACGGTTGTCGCAACAGGGCAGGCAGGCAATTCTTCTTTCTTCAGCATGTCTATACCTCCAGAATCTCCACTAATTTCTAGCGGAATATTACACTTAAATTGTAGTGTTACATGCTCACAAAATCAAGTGCGGGATACAGACTTAAAAAATTTATTTCTATGCCCCGGAATCACGTAAGAGTTATAAAAAGGTAACTATGTTATAAAAAGGTGCGTACTTGTGAGACGAAAAATAGTTTGTACAATGATAAGTACAGAGAGCAAAACCGCAATCTGAATACACAAATGGAGGTCAAAATTATGGCACTGTCAAATCTCTTTGGATGGAACAAAGAGGCGGAGACGGCTCCTGCGGCCGCCTGCGGTTCGGCCTGCGGCGCTGGTGATAAGCCGGAAAATCCCACTGCTTGCGGCTCGGCCTGCGGTGCGGGCGATAAGTCTGCTGAGACTCCTGCTGCCTGTGGAGCCGGCGATAAGCCGGAGGAAAAGCCGGCCGCCTGCGGTTCGGCCTGCGGCGCCGGTGATAAGTAGGTTTGTCTGATCCGCACAAAATCTGTTCCCGGCAGGCAGTTTGCTTCCGGGAACAGACGAAAGATTGTTCGGTTTATCCGATTTATAGGATAGATAAAAGAAAAAGTGAGGTCATGAAAGATGAAACAGTATTTTTCTTTTCAGTGGCATATCACGGATGAGTGTGACCAGCGCTGTAAGCACTGCTATATTTTCTCGGAAAACAACGGCAAAAGGCCGGATGCGATGACTTGGGAACAGATGAAGGATACTTTTTACAACTGTTTGGATTTTTGCAAGGTTTATGGCCGGCTTCCTTATTTTTATATCACCGGCGGTGATCCTATCCTGCATCCGGATTTCTGGAAACTGCTAAGCCTGATGAAGGAGTGCGGTGTCCCCTTCACCATTCTGGGGAATCCCTTCCACCTGAATGACGAGGTATGCTGCAAATTAAAAGAATATGGCTGCGAAAAGTATCAGCTCTCCCTTGACGGAATGCGGGAAACCCATGATTGGTTCCGTAAGCCCGGCAGTTTCGAGCTCACCCTTGAGAAAATTGGCTGCATCAATCGCGCCGGAATCAGAAGCGTGATTATGACTACGGTTTCCGGCGCCAACATTGACGAAGTCCCCGAGCTCATCGACGAGGCAGTAAAGGCCGGCGTTAATGTCTTTGCCTTTGCCCGCTATTGTCCCACCAGCGAAGAGAAAGATGTAGGGATTGAACCGATGCGCTACCGTGAGCTTCTGGAAACCTGCGATAAGAAATTCAAGGAGTATGAGGCTGCCGGCTGCCAGACCTATTTTAATAAAAAGGACCATCTCTGGACCCTGTATGAATACGAGACCGGCGCCTTTGAAATCCCGGAAGCGGCAGAGAAAGGAATGATTTATGGAGGCTGCAACTGCGGCAACTGCCACCTGACCATCCTGCCCACCGGTGATATTTACGCTTGCCGCCGGGTACAGAACAGCAGGGTGGGGAATGTATTTGAAGACCGGCTGGCCGACGTATGGGTCTGCCAGATGGAAGCTTATCGGGACTACACGAAGTTTGAAAAGTGCGCTAAATGCGAATTGCTGGCGTTTTGCCGGGGCTGTCCGGCCGTTGCCGGCGGAAAAAACGGCAATTTTTACGCCCCGGATCCCCAGTGCTGGAAGGAGATAAGCGCATGATTCCAAAAACGATGAAGGCCGTGGTTTTAAGCCGGCCTACTCAGGCGGAAAACGTCTGTCTGAGCGAAGTGCCGGTTCCTCAGGTCCGTCCCGGCTGGGTGCTGGTAAAGGTAAAAGCCTTCGGTCTCAATCACTCGGAGCAGATTCTGCGCCTGAATGAAATTCAGGCGGATTATATCAGTAAGCCGATTATTCCCGGCATTGAATGTGTGGGAGAGATTGCAGACCCATCGGACAGCTTGTTCTCGTTGGGGCAGAAGGTGGCCGCTCTCATGGGCGGCATGGGACGCAGCTTTGGCGGCAGCTACGCCCAGTATGCCCTGCTGCCGGCAAGTCATGTGTTCTCCGTGAGGACGCAGCTCTCCTGGACGGAGATGGCGGCTGTGCCGGAAACCTATTTTACAGCCTGGGGTTCTCTTTTTGAGTGCCTGAAGCTCTGCAAAGAGGATACCCTGCTGGTGCGGGGCGGAACCTGTGCTCTGGGGTATGCGGCGATTCGCCTGGCAAAAGCTCTGGGCTGCCGAGTAATTGCCACCACCCACAGACAGCAGAAGCTGGGCTTGCTGATTTGGGCGGATCAGGCCGTTCTCGATACCGGGACACTGGCCGGTTCCTTTTCTGGCATCACCAAAGCTTTGGATCTGGTGGGGCCAAAGACTCTCCGGGATACCCTGGGCTGTGTCGAAAAGGGAGGCATTGTCTGCAATACGGGTATTCTCGGCGGCGTATATACTTTAAACGGCTTTGATCCCATAAAAGAGATCCCTAATGGGGTATATCTGACCGGCTTTTTCTCCAATTATCCCGATCAGCAGACCATAACGAATATTTTTTCGTTTATCGACAGCCATCGGATTAAGCCGGATATTGGAGCAATTTACTCATTTGGCAAGATTTCCGCGGCCCTTTCCGATATGGATCATCACAAGGTGGATGGAAAAATCATTGTGACTATGTAAGAGGGGTAGACAGATGGGAGGGGGAGATGATGAACTCTACGAAAACTTATGAAAAGCGGATCACCATCTCCTCGCCAAATGGAGATTTGGATTATCGCCTTGTGAGCGATCTGCGCCATTCATCTTCGATGGCTTGTGAAATATGATAACTTTCATATTCAGACATAAAACCCTCATGCCAAATATGAAATTTTAATCCATTAAACATGGTGAAGATCTGCCGTGCTCTTTCTATGGAAGACGAGCAATAACAAAAATGTATAGATGCAGAAGCTGCCCATCGCTTCACACGGAGAATGGGCGGTTCCCCGTCGACAAAACGACTATAGAATTTATTATCCTTTGTTTTCCATGAAATCAAATCATCCTTGCCGCAACACAACGTCCACACCGCGTCATTGCCCAAAACGTCTGGAAAATATTTCTTCTCGATCAAATCTTTGAATATACTGCTAAATCTGGTAGATTGATCAATAGTGTATGTACAGGTGTGACTATCCAAATCGTCTTCCTTGCAAATGCTCTGGCGGCAGATTGTTATATCCAAGTTGTATTTCCTCCTATCCTGTCTTTGATTATACCTCATTATTCGCTCTCGCTGCAGATCTATTATAGCACTTCAAGGGAAAATATAATTATTTGACTGGTCAACTTTGCGATATTTTTGCAGGTGCATCAAAGAATACGCTCTTCGTTTTGAAACCTTATGCAAGTTTATTGTTGAATTATCTGGTGGTTGGTGCTAGAATGAGATATAAAATGTGTAAGTGTGCCATGCCGGCAGGCGTTCGCGCCGCTTTCGCCGCATGGGAAAGGAAACGGTAAGGAGTATACAGTCTATGGGATTGATGCAGAAGTTTTTTGGTACTCACAGTGAACGGGAACTGAAGCTGATAAATCCGCTGGTAGATAAAATTGAGGCGCTCCGGCCTCAGATGGTGGCTCTCACTGACGAGCAGCTGCGGGCCAAGACGGATGAGTACAAGGAGAGACTGGAACAGGGAGAGACTCTGGATGACCTGCTGCCGGAGGCCTATGCGACGGTTCGTGAGGCGGCTCGGCGTGTCCTCAATATGGAGCACTACCGGGTGCAGCTGATCGGAGGCATTATTCTTCATCAGGGGCGTATCGCGGAGATGAAGACCGGCGAAGGAAAAACCCTGGTGGCCACACTGCCGGCATATCTGAATGCGCTGGAGGGCAAGGGCGTTCATGTGGTGACGGTCAATGACTATTTGGCTCACCGCGATGCCCAATGGATGGGCAAGGTCCATGAATTTCTGGGCCTGACGGTAGGCGTCGTCCTGAACAGCATGAACGGCGATGAGCGCAGGGCCGCCTATCAGTGCGATATTACCTATGTGACCAACAATGAGCTGGGTTTTGATTATCTGCGCGACAATATGGTCATCTATAAAGAGCAGCTGGTGCAGAGAGGTCTGCATTATGCCATTATCGACGAGGTGGACTCGGTCTTGATCGATGAGGCGCGTACGCCTCTGATTATCTCCGGTCAGAGCGGCAAGTCCACTAAGCTCTATGAGGTCTGCGATTATTTGGCTTCACGGATGCAGAGAGGCGAGGCCAGCGGAGAGCTGACTAAGATGTCCATTATCATGGGCGAGGAGATCACCGAGACCGGTGATTTTATCGTCAATGAGAAGGAAAAGACGGTGACGCTTACGGAGCAGGGCGTGGCCAAGGTGGAACAGTTCTTTAGAATCGACAATCTGGCTGATCCGGAAAACCTGGAGATCCAGCACAATATGAATCTGGCTCTGCGGGCCAATTATCTGATGTTCCGTGACAAGGATTACGTGGTCAAGGACGATCAGGTATTTATCGTCGATGAATTTACCGGCCGTATCATGCCTGGCAGACGCTATTCCGACGGCCTGCATCAGGCCATTGAGGCCAAGGAGAAGGTGAAGGTAAAGAGAGAGAGCCGGACCCTGGCCACTATCACCTTCCAGAATTTCTTTAATAAATTTGAGAAAAAATGCGGCATGACCGGTACAGCCCTGACCGAGGAAAAGGAATTCCGCGACATTTATGGCATGGATGTCATCGAGATCCCGCCCAATGTGCCGGTGATCCGCAAGGACTGGGATGATGCGGTTTACAAGACTCACCGAGAGAAGTTAAACGCTGTGGTAAATGACGTGCTGGAATCCCATAAAAAAGGCCAGCCTGTGCTGGTGGGTACTATTACCATCGACGCCTCCGAAGAGCTGTCTGCTATGCTCACCAAAAAAGGAATCCGCCATAATGTGCTGAATGCCAAGTTCCATGAAATGGAGGCGGAGATTATCGCGGATGCCGGCCTGCATGGAGCGGTCACCATCGCCACCAATATGGCAGGCCGTGGTACGGATATCAAGCTGGACGAGGAGGCCAGAGCGGCCGGAGGATTGAAGGTCATCGGCACGGAGCGCCATGAGTCCAGACGTATTGACAATCAGCTGCGCGGCCGTTCCGGCCGTCAGGGAGATCCCGGCGAGTCTCGCTTCTATATCTCTTTGGAAGATAAGCTTTTGCGCCTGTTTGGTTCCGAGCGTCTGATGGGTGTCTTCAATGCTCTGGGGGTGGCCGACGGCGAGCAGCTGGAGCACAAGATGCTCTCGGACACCATCGAGAAGGCTCAGAAAAAGATCGAGAATAATAACTACGGCATCCGCAAGCGGCTGCTGGAATATGATCAGGTGATGAATGAGCAGAGAGAGGTCATCTATGCGGAGCGCCGCCGTGTGCTGGACGGCGAGAACATGCGCGATGTTATCTGCAAGATGATCCAGGACATTGTGGAGAACGCGGTGGATACCTATCTGTCTGACGACCATTCTGCTGAGGACTGGGATCTGGAGGCGCTCAATGAGGCACTGATTCCGATCATTCCTCTGACGCCGGTGAGCCTGACGCCGGATCAGTATGCTTCGATGAACAAAAGCAAACTGAAGCATATGTTAAAGGAGGAGGCCATCAAGCTCTACGAGGCCAAGGAGGCGGAGTTCCCCGAAGCGGAGCATATGCGTGAGCTGGAGCGGGTGATTCTGCTTCGCGTTATCGACAGCAAGTGGATGAACCATATCGACGATATGGATCAGCTGCGTCAGGGTATCGGCCTGCAGGCCTACGGCCAGAGAGACCCGTTGGTGGAATACAAAATGGCCGGCTATGATATGTTTGACGCCATGACCACCGCCATCCAGGAGGACACGGTGCGTCTCCTGTATCATGTCAAGGTGGAGCAGAAGGTAGAGAGAGAGCAGGTAGCTAAGGTCACGGGCACCAACCGCGACGATACCCTCGCCAAAGCGCCGGTGCGCCGTGAAAATAAAAAGATTTATCCCAACGATCCCTGCCCCTGCGGTTCAGGCAAGAAATATAAGCAGTGCCATGGACGGGGAAAGGTGTGATCGTCCGGGGCTTTGATCAAAAATAATAATGGAAAGAAGGTGACACAATGGTTGAACTGGATCAGTTCAAACTGGATTTAAACAGCCTTGCCCAGCCATTAGTGGAAGTGAGGGATTCACTTTAACCTGGCTGACAAGGAGAAGAGAATTGCGGAGCTGGAGCGCTATATGGAGGAGCCCACGCTGTGGGACGATCCGGACAAGGCGGCCGGCATCGTGAAAGAATTGGGCAGCCTGAAGGCTGTTCGGGACAGCTTCAACAAGCTGCAGAGCGATTATGATGACATCGGGGTGCTGATTGAGATGGCCAATGAGGAGAACGACGCTTCTTTAGTGCCGGAGATCGGCGACGCCATCAAAAATCTGGAGACGGAGCTTGACAAAATCCGTATTCAGACGCTGCTCTCCGATGAATATGACAAAAACAATGCGATCTTGAAGCTGAATGCCGGCGCGGGCGGTACCGAGTCCTGTGACTGGGCTTCGATGCTGTACCGGATGTATATGCGCTGGGCAGAGAAAAAAGGCTTCAAGGTGGAGGTCCTGGACTATCTGGACGGTGAAGAGGCCGGTATTAAATCGGTCACCGTGCAGATCAACGGAGAGAACGCCTACGGCTATCTGAAATCGGAGCATGGCGTGCATCGTCTGGTGCGCATCTCGCCATTTAACGCGGCGGGCAAGCGTCAGACTTCCTTTGTCTCCTGCGATGTGATGCCGGAGATCGAAGAGGATCTGGACGTGGAGATCAACGACGATGATCTGCGCATTGATACTTATCGCTCCAGCGGTGCCGGCGGCCAGCATATCAATAAGACTTCCTCTGCCATCCGCATCACTCATCTGCCCACCGGAATCGTGGTGCAGTGCCAGAATGAGCGCTCCCAGTTTCAGAACAAGGACAAGGCGATGCAGATGCTAAAAGCAAAGCTTTTCATGCTGAAGAAGCAGAGCAATGCAGAGAAATTGTCGGATATCCGGGGTGATGTCAAGGAGATCGGCTGGGGCAACCAGATCCGCTCCTACGTACTGCAGCCTTACACTATGGTCAAGGATCACCGGACGGGAGCGGAGACGGGAAATGTGGACGCTGTGCTGGACGGGGATATTGATCTGTTTATCAGCGCATATCTGAAGTGGAACAGCCTGAATAAATAATGACGGGGAGTATAAAGCTATGCTGATAGTAAAAAAATTTGGCGGCTCATCGGTGGCCAATAGAGAGCGCATCTTCAATGTCGCCCGGCGCTGCATTGAAGACTATAAGGCTGGCAACGATGTGGTGGTGGTGCTTTCTGCTATGGGAGATACCACCGATGAATTGATTGAGATGGCTCACAGCATAAATCCCCATCCGCCCAAGAGGGAGATGGATATGCTGTTGGCGGTAGGCGAGCAGATGAGCGTGGCTTATATGGGCATGGCTATGGACTCCCTGGGAATCCCCGCGATTTCTCTCAACGCCTTTCAGGTAAAGATGCGGACCAATTCCTCCTATGGTTCGGCTAAGCTGAAACGCATTGATACCGAGCGTATTCGCAACGAACTGGAGATGCGTAAAATTGTGATTATCACCGGCTTTCAGGGCATCAACAAGATGGAGGATCTGACTACCCTGGGACGCGGCGGCTCCGATACCACGGCGGTGGCGCTGGCTGCTGCTCTTCACGCAGATGCCTGCGAGATATACACGGATGTGGACGGCGTCTACACCGCTGATCCGCGGATTGTGCCCAATGCCAGAAAGCTTCCGGAGATTTCTTATTCGGAGATGCTGGAGATGGCTTCTCTGGGAGCTAAGGTGCTGCACAATCGTTCCGTGGAGCTGGCCAAGAAGTATGGAGTGCAGCTGGTGGTACGGTCCAGTCTGAATACAAACGAGGGAACTGTGGTAAAGGAGGCGGCTAGAATGGAGAGAATGATCGTAAGCGGTGTGGCTTCAGATAAAAATGTGGCCCGTATTTCCGTGATGGGTGTGGAAAATGAGCCAGGTGTGGCTTTCAAGGTGTTCAACAGCCTGGCGAAGAAAAATATCAATGTAGACATTATTCTGCAGTCCGTGGGCCGTGAAGGCACCAAGGACATCGCCTTTACCGTGGCTAAGGATGACTTGGATGCCGCCATTGAGGTCATCAAAGAGGATATGAAGATATTTACGGCCAAGGGATATGAGGTGGAGACCGGTGTGGCCAAGGTATCCATTGTCGGCGCCGGTATGACGACGCATCCCGGTGTGGCGGCCAAGATGTTTGGCGCGCTCTCTGCCGGGGGCATCAATATCAAGATGATTTCCACCTCGGAGATTCGTATCACCGTGGTGGTAGATGAGAATGAGGCGGACCGGGCCGTGCGCCTGATTCATGACGCCTTCGATCTGGCGGATTGATGGGCGGCCGGAGAGTTTCCAATCAAAGAAGGGACATCGGTACAGAGGAGGTTTTGTACCGGGTCGGGCTGGTGGCCGCCCTTGTGGCGGCCACAGGTTTTCTCGTCTACAGTCTGGGACCGCAAGAACAGCGTGATTTTTTGCATCGCTATTCCTTCTGTGTGATTTATCGTTTCACCGGTTTCTACTGTCCCGGCTGCGGCGGAAGCAGGGCAGTGTCAGAGCTTTTGCGGGGAAACCTGCTGGCCAGCCTGCTATACCACCCACTTGCTGCTTATGGGCTTGTGCTCTACATAGCCTTTATGGGGAGCCATATGGCGGCTCATGTGACCGCCTGGCTGCGGAGCAGGACCGGAACGGGGGCTGGAGACGGACCGCGCCTGCGCGGCCTCCGGTGGAGAACGTCTTTTATAACGGCAGCAGTGGTTTTACTTATTGGAAATTTTGTTATCAAAAATGTGATTCATCTGGTGACCGGAGTAGATATACTGGCCCGGCTCGACCAGATCTTTCTGCCATAGAAAGAAGCATACCCTATGTCCAAAAATCATGGACAATAATAAGGAAAGGAACAGAGAGCGGATGGATATTGTCAAGCAGCTTGCGGAGGAGCTGGAAATCGGTTACGGCCAGGCCAGGGCGGCGGTGGAGCTGATCGATGAGGGGAATACCATTCCCTTTATTGCCCGCTACCGCAAGGAGGTAACGGGCTCGCTGAATGATGAGGTTCTGCGAAGGCTGGATGAGAGATTGAAATACCTGAGAAATCTGGAAGAGCGCAAGGCGCAGGTCCTCTCCACCATCGAGGAGCAGGGACAGCTCACGGAGGAGCTGCGCGCGGCCATTGAGGCGGCGCCTGCTCTGGTGACGGTGGAGGATTTGTATCGCCCCTATAAGCCGAAGAGGCGGACCCGGGCTACGGTGGCCAAGGAGAAGGGGCTGGAGCCGCTGGCGGATCTGATTTGGGCTCAGAAGACGTCTGCGTCTCTTTTAGAAGAGGCCGAAAAATATGTTTCCGCGGAAAAGGGAGTGGATACGGCTGAAGACGCGCTGAACGGGGCGAAGGATATTTTAGCGGAGAGAATTTCCGACTGCGCCGATTACCGGATCTACATCCGGGACCTGACCATGCGGGAGGGAGTGTTAAAAGCTTCCGGCAAGGAAGGCGTCGAGTCCGTCTATGAGATGTATTACAATTATGAAGAGCCGGTGAAGAGGACTGCCGGCCACCGTATTCTGGCCATCAACCGGGGAGAGAAGGAAAAGTTTCTGACGGTGTCGGTGGAGGCGCCGCAGGAGAGGATTCTGCGCTATCTGGAGAAAAAAGTGATTATTCGAAATAATCCTCAGACGAGCCCTGCCCTGCGGGAAACGATAGAGGACAGCTATCGTCGCCTGATTGCGCCGGCCATCGAGAGAGAGGTGCGGAGTGCTCTGACGGAGAAGGCTGAGGAAGGGGCGATACAGGTATTCGGCAAAAACCTGGAGCAGCTTTTAATGCAGCCGCCCATTGCCGGACGCACGGTGCTGGGCTGGGACCCGGCTTTCCGCACCGGCTGCAAGCTGGCGGTGGTGGACCCAACCGGCAAAGTGCTCCACACTGTGGTGATCTATCCCACAGCCCCTCAGAATAAAGTGGAGGAGTCCAAGGCCATTTTGAAAAAGCTGATACGTCAGTATGGAATCAGCCTGATTTCTGTGGGCAACGGCACTGCGTCCAGGGAGTCCGAGGCGATTATCGCCGAACTTTTAAAAGAGATCCCGGAGAAGGTGCAGTATGTCATTGTCAGTGAGGCCGGGGCATCCGTATATTCCGCCAGCAAGCTGGCGACTGAGGAGTTTCCGCAGTTTGACGTAGGCCAGAGAAGCGCGGTTTCCATCGCGCGCCGCCTGCAGGACCCGCTGGCTGAGCTGGTAAAAATTGATCCTAAGTCCATCGGCGTGGGGCAGTATCAGCATGACATGAATCAGAAACGTCTGGACGAATCCCTGAAGGCAGTGGTGGAAGACTGTGTGAACCGGGTTGGAGTGGATCTGAACACGGCCTCTGCCTCGCTTTTGTCCTACATTTCCGGCATCTCCGGCACGGTGGCCAAGAATATCGTAGCTTATCGGGAGGAGAACGGCCGGTTTAAGAATCGCAGACAGTTGCTGAAGGTGCCCAAATTGGGCCCCAAGGCTTTTGAGCAATGTGCCGGTTTCCTGCGGATCAGCGGCGGCGACGAGCCTCTGGATACGTCGGCAGTGCATCCGGAATCCTATGAGGCGGCTTACCGTCTGCTGAATCGGTTGGGCTATGCGCCGGAGGAAGTAGCGCGGGGCGGCCTGAAGGGTATCGGGAAAAAGATCACGGACTACGGGAAACTGGCCGAGGAACTTGGTATCGGCGAAATTACTCTGCGGGATATGGTGGCGGAGCTGGAAAAGCCGGCCAGGGACCCCAGAGAGGAGATGCCGCTTCCGATTCTGCGCACCGATGTGATGGAGATGAAGGATCTGCAGCCGGGAATGGTTTTGAGCGGCACGGTTCGCAATGTTATTGACTTTGGAGCCTTTGTGGATATCGGCGTCCATCAGGACGGACTGGTGCATATTTCTCAGATGAGCGACCGCTATATCAAGCATCCGCTGGAGGCGGTCAGTGTCGGCGATATTGTGAAGGTCAAGGTTTTGAGCGTGGATTTGAATCGCAAGCGTATAGCTCTTACGATGAAAGGAGTGGAATAAATGGGAAGACGAGGAGGACTCACTCTGGCCAATCTGGTGGTCAATGTGCTGGCTCTGGTGCTGGTAGATTATTTTGTCCCCGGCATCTATTTCGGCGGCCTGGGTTCTATTGTGATAGCAGCTCTGCTGCTGATGGTTTTGAATTTGCTGGTGAAACCGATTTTGGAGGTCGTTTCCCTGCCGATCACCTGCATGACGCTGGGACTTTTTGAGATTGTGATCAGCGGCTTTATTTTGAAAATCGTGGATGTGCTGATGCCTTCGGTCTATTTTGCATCCATGAGCAGGTATTTTCTGGCGGTAATTATTATTGCCATCGTGAATGCTCTGTTTGGAAGAGGCTGATAATAAGGAATAAGAGGAATTGAGAGATGAGTGTGAGGATATACGAGACTTTTCACCCGGAGGAGACTTTTAATCTGGGACGGAGCCTGGGGGAGCGTGCTCAGGCGGGGACAGTCTATTGCCTGGACGGCGACCTGGGAGCAGGCAAGACTGTCTTTACGCAGGGATTTGCCGCCGGTCTGGATATAGAAGAACCGGTGAACAGCCCCACCTTTACCATCTTGCAGGTCTATGATGAGGGCCGTCTGCCTCTGTATCATTTTGACGTCTACCGCATCGGAGATGTGGAGGAGATGGACGAGATCGGTTATGAGGAATACTTTTACGGCAGCGGAGTCTGCCTGATCGAATGGGCGTCTCTGATTGCGGAAATACTGCCGACAGAGGCCGTGCATATCCGGATTGAGCGCGATCCAGAAAAGGGATATGATTACCGCAGGCTTTCTGTATCCTTTCCGGAGGGAAGAAGATGAGCTGACGGTGGAAGAACCGGCAGTATTGACATCATTAAAACTTTATCGGACGAATTACCAGATTTAATGTGGTAATTCTGTTTCTTGAGCCTCTCCTGCCTGAATGTTATAATTTCAGATAAAGGAGGGGCTTATATGTTGCAGAATCAACTGTTGGAGTTGCTCGCGCTGCTGGAGAGCGGAGAATATGTTACGGCACAGTATCTGGCTGAAGCGCTGCAGGTAAGTCCCAAGACAGTGAGACTGAGGATCAAGGAAGCTGCCGGTGCTGTCTGCCGCCACGGCGGCGAGATCGAGTCCAAGCCTCGTCATGGCTATCGGCTGCGCCTCGATGATCCGGATTCCTTTGCGCGCTGGCGGGAAAGCCTTGGCGTCGGACGGACAGACAGTCCGCAGACGGGGGAGGAGCGCTTTCATTATCTGGCGGCCTATCTGCTTAGCCATGATTCCTACATCAAACTGGATGATCTGAGTGATTTTATCTATGTTTCCAGGGCGACGCTCTCCGCCTGTCTGAAGGAGGTGGAAGCTTTTCTGGGGCAGTACAGGATCCGGCTGGAGCGCAGGCCTGGCTACGGGATCCGCGCTGTGGGGCGGGAATTTGATATCCGGCGGTGTCTGCGGGAGCTTTTCCTGCGGCAGCTCTCTATGGATGCGGCGGCGAAAAAGAGGCAGGAGAGAGAATTGAAGGAGCTGGCTGAATTGATACTGAAGGGGCTTCACCGTTTCTCGATTCATCTGTCGGAGATTGCCTTTGAAAACTTTGTCCGTGATATCTATGTGGCCATGCGCAGAATGAAGATCGGATGCTACATTGATTTTGCAGAAGAAGAGGACAGAATTTCTCTCGACGGCAGTGAGAGAGGATTTGTACAGTGGCTGAGCGGGCAGCTGACCGGAAAGTATGGCGTCAGCTATACGGAGGGAGAGAAATACTATATCGCGCTGCATCTGGCCGGGAAGAGGACTGGGGGCGGAGAGGAAAACGGAGACGGCAATTTTATTATTCGTGAAGAGATCGACCGTCTGGTCCTGCGCATGCTCGACGATGTCTCCCGCAGCATGAATTTGAACCTGAAGGGAAGTCTGGAGCTTCGCATGGCGCTCAATCAGCATATGGCGCCGCTGGACATCCGTCTGCGCTATGACATCCCTCTGGATAATCCGTCTCTGGATATGATCAGGCAGCGCTACACCATGGCCTATGCCGTTGCCTCCCAGGCCGCTACGGTCTTGCAGGAGTTTTACCAGAAGAGCATACCGGAGGACGAGGTGGCCTACCTGGCGCTGATTTTTGCCGTTGCCCTGGATGAGCAGAAGCAAAAACGGCAGGCGGAGAAAATTCGTATTCTGATTGTCTGCGGCTCCGGCAAGAGCAGCGCTCGTCTGCTGCGCTACCGGTATCTGCAGGAATTCGGCGAGGACATAGAAGAGATCTATACCTGCGACCGGTATGAGCTTGTGCAGTTTGATTTTGACCGGGTGGATTATATTCTGACGACCGTGCCCATCGATTTCCCGGTGCCCAGGCCCATTCAGAAGATCGGATTATTTCCCGGCGCAGAGGACATGGAAAAGGTGAGGAGGCTTCTGAAAAGCCGGCGAAAGGAATTTTTGTTTAACTATTATCGGCCGGAGAATTTTTTTGCCGGTCAGCTGGGAGAGACCAGGGAAGAAGTGCTGCGGCGTCTGTGCGAGCTGGCGACAGCTAAGGATGATCTGCCGGACAAGCTCTATGAGTCCGTGATGGAGAGGGAGAGAATGATGCCCACGGATTACGGAAGCCATGTGGCGATCCCCCACCCCTCCCATGTGATGACGGAGGATACCCATGTTTATGTGGCAGTGCTTGCGCATCCTGTGTACTGGAGCCGGCAGGAAGTGCAGGTGGTGATTTTGACGCTGATCGGACGCAGGGAGGGTGAGGATCTCCAGAAATATTATGAGGCGACCACAGAGTGGATCGCTGATGAGGAGGCGGTCAGACAGCTGGCGCAGAGCCCGGACTATCTGACCTTTATGAAACTTTTGCAGAGAAAATAGATCTATGCAGCCGCGCGGTTTTATTCAAACTGGCTTTCGTACAGCTTGTAATAAAAACCGCGCTTTTTCATCAGTTCATCGTGGCTGCCCTGCTCGATTACATCGCCGTGGCTGACCACTAGAATCCGGTCGGCATTCTGTATTGTGGAAAGACGGTGGGCGATGATGAAGCAGGTCTTGCCCTGCATCAGGGCGCGCATGGCCTTCTGGACCTGACGCTCCGTGTTGGTGTCCACATTGCTGGTGGCTTCGTCCAGAATCAGCATTCGGGTGTCGCAGAGCATAGCGCGGGCAATGGTCAAAAGCTGCTTCTGCCCTTTGCTGATGTTGCCGCCGTCCTCACCGATGACGGTGCGGTACCCCTGGGGCAGACGCATAATGTAGCTGTGAATGTGGGCCGCTTTAGCTGCCTCGACGACCTCCTCCATAGTGGCATTTTCCTTCCCATAGGCGATATTGTCAAAGATAGTGTCCTGAAAGACCCAGGTGTCCTGGAGGACCATGGAATAGCTCTTGCGCAGGCTGTCGCGGGTGACGGAACGGGTCTCATGGTCATCTACAAAAATCTCGCCGCCATTTACGTCGTAGAAGCGCATCAGCAGGTTGATGATCGTGGTCTTGCCTGCGCCTGTGGGCCCCACAATGGCGATGGTTTTGCCCGCGTCAGCCCGCAGGCTGAGATCATGCAGGATGGTTTTGCCCGGCAGATATCCGAAGGACACATGTTCCATACGGACATTTCCCTCCACGTCGTGCAAAGTGAAGGCATCAGGAACATCGGCGATCTCCTCGGGCTCATCCAGCAGGCGGAAAACTCTCTCGGCGGCGGCCAGAGCAGAATAGATTTCATTGATAATATTGGCGATCTCGTTGATCGGCCCGGAAAATTTGCGGGAATAGAGGACAAAGGAAGAGATTTGGCCCAGGGTGACGATGCTTCCATAGTAGAGCAGGGCGCCCACCAGACCGATGAGGGCCAGCCCCAGATTGCTGATAAAGCCGACGCCGGGGCCGGTGGAGGTGCCCAGCCGGTCAGCCTCATAGTAGGCGTCAGCCGCCCGATGGTTGATTGCGTCAAACTCTTCGCAGACACCGTCCTCGTAGGCGTAGGCCAGTATACTTTTCTGCCCGGAAAACATTTCCTCCACAAAGCCGTTCATCTCCCCGTAGGCGGCACTGCGTCTGGAGTACAGCGGGCGAGTTTTCCGGCCCATGTAACGGGTGAAAAGGATTGCCATGGGAATGGTGATCAGCATGCAGACCACCAGAGGCGGAGAAATCACGACCATCATGGCAAAGGACCCCACCACCGTCACCAGACTGGTCACGATCTGTACCACATCGGTAGAGAGACTGGTGCTGACCACATCGATATCGTAGCTGACCCGGCTCAAGATATCGCCGGCCTGATTCTGGTCAAAATATTTTACCGGCAGGCGCATCAGCTTATCAAACACATCATTTCGCATCTTGCCCGCCACCTGGCGGCTCACCCACATCATGCTGAGGCTGACGCTAAAGCTCAAAAGATTGCTTCCCACGTATACGATCAGCATCCATTTGGCATAGTAAAAAACCCGATCGAACTGTACCAGACCGACGCCGGCCTCCGCTTCGGAGATGGCATTGCCCGCGAGCTTTGGCCCGATCAGATTTCCGGCGTTGGAAAGCATAGCGAGAATGCACAGCAGGCCTACTATCCACCGGTAATCGGCCAGATAGCGCAGTATGCGCAGAAGGGTGCCTTTAGCGTCCTTTGGTTTTT